>JAZTYX010000044.1:0-39652 GCA_045637095.1 Clostridia bacterium
ATAACCCTTAAATGATACCTTTTTGCCATTGTTATAAGCATTAATTATATCGTTACTATAATGTGAAATATAAACAACACTCATATCTTGTGGGTTTAATTGATAATCAACTAATAATGTATTATCTTCTACTGCTACCCATTGACCATTCATATATTTTAGTGTAGACCCCTCTGTTGCATTTTCAGGTAAAAATCTATGTTGCATTGAATTTAATGTTTCTTCTATACGATAGTTAATTATAGGTTGTATTTCACTATAAGTAGGTCTTGATGTCATCATTTGAGCTAGTGTCATTTGTTCTACTATTTCTGTTCGTACCACAGTAGCCGAACTTGATAAAATGCTAACTTTAAATAAATAGTTTTTATCACCAGCTCCTAAATCAACTCTTAAAAATGGATATGTACAAACAGTTGCACCGTCAACTAATTCCAATTCACTATTTACATATACATCTAATCCTAAAATATATCCTTTAAATGTAACCTTTTTACCCTCATTAAATGCTTGGATAATATCATTGCTATAATGAGAAACAAAAGTAATAGTCATATTTTGCGGGTTTAAATTATATTGAACTGTAAATATGTTTTCTTGCGACTCATCAATATAAGTGTAAACTTCATTAAACGCCTCACTAACCATACCAACAACATAATTCATTGTATTAGCATTAGTTATCTGATTATCTGCATATTGTTCTTCTGGGTTATATTCTTCAATTGGAACTATTTGTGGCATTGTTTCCATAAGACCATTAGCCAGATTATTAATTTCATCTTTGTTATAGTAATTAGATAAATCACTATTACTTACAAAACCTTCATCATTTTCTAACTCACTTACTGTTTTAGGTATAGAATTATAAGTCATAGCCAACAAGTTAGCAGCAGGAACTGATTCGCCTTGACATTGTTCACATTCTTCTATAGTTCGTAAGATGCTGCTTTGTGTCAAAACATCTTCTGGCACTTCTCCAGATCCTGACACCTCTTTATATGTACCGTCATCTGCTAAGTATTTATTACCTTCGCCATCTGTTTTAATTGTTCTTGATACTTTATTTACTCTTTGGTTCATAGCTGCTATTTGTCCTGAATAGTCTTTACCACCGTTATTAGTAATATGTTCTATCCATTCTTCTTCTGTGCCTTCATAACCCTGCTTTACTGCTATTTCATAAGCACTTAAACCATTGACACCATCTTTACCATCACGACCATTAATGCCATCTCTTCCGTCTCTTCCGTCTCTTCCGTCTTTACCATCAATACCATTAGTTCCATCTTTACCGTGTTTTAATTGTATTTTTGATATTTTTTCATCTATGCTTTTATTTACTTCGTTTAATGTATCTTTTAAATGCTCTAATTCTTTGCTCTGTTTGTTTAATTCTTCTTTCTTAGTAAAACTATTAAGTTCTTTATTAAGTTGCTCTAGAGCCTTATTTAGACCGTTAAACTCTTTCTTAAATTCATCTTTAATCTCTTTTGTTTGTAGGTCGCTATCATTTTGTACATCTTTTATCTTTTGATGTGCCCTTATGATTGCATTTTGTAATTTAATTAGCTTTTTTATGTCCAATTAAATCACACCCCTTCTAAAACTGCTTCCTGTTCTCTTGCTAGTTCTTCCATAGCTTCTTGTTTGCCGGCTTCTTTACTAGCTTGTCGTTCTAATTCCATCTCTTGCTCTGCTGCCATTACTTGACTAGCTTGTGCTTCCGGATCTTCCATTAAGAACTGATTAGCCCTTTGCTGCATCATTTGAGCCTGAGCCTGTATCATAGCAATCTTTTCTTGTTCTTCTTCTATTATCTCTATAGCCTCTTCTAATTTTTGTTTAGGCATTACTGAATCATCGTCTAGTAGTTTTACATATGTCTTTAGTTCTTGTAATCTTTGTACATTAAACATACCCTGTACATACATATTCTCTATACTTGATTCCTGAGCGAATTTATCAAATACTCCCTTAGGTGTTATATCTACCTTAACTGCTGCTTGTAGTTCTCTTAATGCTGTTTGAGGTACATCTACTAATTGAGTAATTGTTTCGCCTGTCATTGGATCTGTTATCTCTTCTTCTAACTTAATTCCGTCTTGACTATATACAATAAACATATCTAGCCAAATCTTTGCTAAGTCCTCTATGAAGTTCTTGTAACTTTCCTTTTGTTCTGTCATTGGGGCTTTTGATGCTTGGTCTACTGCTAATATTGCTCTACCACTAGCATCTTCCGGATTAACTTGCCCTGTTGCTATATCTCCTGTTCCTGCTAAATCTCTTGTTACGTGGATTAAGTCCTCTTGTAATTGTTTAACATCAGGTGACATTTGAGCAGGTGGTAATGTACTAACTATCTTAGATACATCATCTACACCCATACCGCCTTTAGTATAAATAATACCTCCGACTTGATTAGCAGCATTAGGATTCGCTACTTTCTCTCTATTAACTATCTTTTGAGGATATGCTTGATATTTAACAGTTAATACTCTTCTAACCTCTGTTCTATTAACTTCTATTTGGTTAGGTATTAAGAATCTAACTTCGCCTTCACCTCTAGCAGATCCTTCTTTCTCTTCCCAATTGAAATGAGCAACCGGATAGTATGTTAAACCACTATCTTTGTCTTCTTTAATCGTTACCCATCTTGTAGCCATACTAAAATGTACTGTTCCGTCTTTCTTATACATCTTAGTAACTACTGTAACCATATTATCTAATTCGTCTTTAGCAGCCTCTCCTGACTCTTCAAACGTGTCATTGTCTCCGATAATCATATCTATCTTACCTTCTGCTAATCCTTCGTCTAGAGCCATTTCTATAGCATTAGATACAGGCATACGCTTTCTAATTAAGATATATGGTTGAGTTTGTATTTCATCATCGTTTTCATTACCGTAATAGATATCATTCTTCTTAATGATTTCATTTAATGGTGTTTGATTCTCTAGGTCATAGTTAACATATACGATACCTTCATCATTAATAGCAGCATCTTTAGTTATTCTTCTGCCTTTGAAATCCATTTTGTCTTTTTCCCATATACGAGCAGCCTTCTTATTAAGCATTTCACATATCTTTTCAGCTTCTTTTCTAAATTCTTTGTTTTCAAAGTTCATACTAGAATAGTTAATTGCGTATAAGTTGTCGTGTATTACTCCGTTTTTGTACTTTACTATAGGTTTGATGAAGTTCTTTTGTACTGGTTCTACATCACCTAGTTTAGCTGCTCCCCATTGGTCTCCGTTATACATACGATAGTTTCTATCAGTATCAGTATATATTCCTGTTAATCTGTGATAGTTTCTACCTTTTTCGTATAAGGTCCATATTGGAGTTTCTTTAATCTCCTGTATATCCATACTTCACCTCCTAATTTGGTACATCTTCTTGTCCTGCTGCTGTACCATCATATCTTTCTATATTTCTCATTATTGTATCTAGTTTATTTAGTTCATCTTCTTCTTTCTTCTTCTCTTGGTGTGCTTTATATATATCCATAGGATTAACCTTAGGTAGTTCTACCTTTTCGCCTTTAACCACCTTTTGCCCTACTTTCGCACCGATAGTAAAAGATAGCACGTTAATTAGTGCCATTGATATTATAAGTAATATTGTATCTGTCATTACTTATCACCTTTTTTAGTTTTCTTAGGCTTTGCTGCTTTTGTGATTTTTTCGATAGCACCTTCTTTATAGCCATCTATATCATCAACCGTAAAAGTAAAGCCTTTATTTTCTCTTTTCTTTAAATACTCTCTTAATACTGTTTTCTTCACTTTATCCCTCCTATACTATTGTTATCTCACCTAAATCATTAATAGGTTCGTGTTTCTTCTCTATATCGAAATGATACTGTGGATTTACTCTTATCTCTTCTTCATCGAATGATACTTGTTCTCTTATATGGTGTGCTATTGCTAAGCCCATCATTTGGTCATCGTGTCCACCCTCAGGGGCTTCTATTCTGCCCTTCTCATTACGAATGATAGTAAGTAATTCCTCTAGTGTATCTTTATCGTTTAATGTATCTGTATGCTCTCTAACTATCTCTATAAGCCTAGATATAATCGTAGGTCTTGTTAGTGAAGTAGTTTTAAAGCCGAATCTCTTTTCTGTTCTGCCTGTATATGTATCTATTGCTTCCCTTACATATTGGTTTTCGTAGCCTAGTCTTTGTAGTTCCATAATAGGAAATGAATCAAAGTTAGCCTCTATACCTATTAAGGCATTCTTATAAAACATACCTAAGCAATACATTTGTTTTGTGTATTGGTCTGCATCGAATTGATGTTTAAGTACTGCTACTTGGTTTCCTGTTCTAGCATCTAACACTTGGCCTATGAAATAATCCGATCCCTCTCCTGCTGTATCTCCACCTATACAGTACTTTGATACTCTTGGAGAGTTTGGCATCTCATATATTTGTATATAGCCATTGTTTCTGTCGGTTACGAATCTTATATTACTTATTCTTAATCCGTCATAATCATATAAAAAATACCCAACCTTCAAAGGTTTAGGTATTACATCTAATCGTTTAGTTATTGCCTTAGCATCGAATACTGTCTTACCGATAATACCCCACTTACCTAAGCAATATACTTCGTATGTGTATTCATCTGTATATTGTAAGTCCTCTAATGCTTTTCTATCGTCATCAGTTAGGAATTTATTATCTTTATATGTACTAAAGCATACTGTAGCAAGTCCACTATCTATAAAATGCTTCTTAATCCAATGCTGTATGTTAATCGGGTTGAAGCTAAGTACTATCTGCTTCTTAGTCTTACCACCACGCAAACGTACCTTTAATTGGTTTATATCGGCTTCTTGGCATTCTGTAGCCTCTTCTACCCATATATCCGTTAATTCGCCATTCTCGAATGTAATAGACTTAATCTTCTCTACATCATCTAGTCCGGCAAATGCTACTTCATTCCCTGTTAGAAGGCATTTAATACGCATATCTGACTCGTTAACCTTAAAGTACTTGGCTAAGTTCCAATTGCTTATTACCTGCTTTAAAAGAGGAAATGTAGACTTTCTATTGGTATCTCCTGTTTGTCTGACTACTAATAAGTTGCAGCGTGTAGGATTGAATAACTTATAAATATATCTCTGTGCTATGAAGTAACTCTTACCCGAAGATCCACCACCATAGAATATTAAATATCTGTCTTGGTTATGCAGATACGGTAGGTATACATCATTAAATACTTTCTTGCTTATCTTGATATTTATATTTGGCATTATTCATCACTTAATTCTATTGTAATATTTACATCGTTATTTACATCTGCTTCAATCTTATCTGTAGGCTTTTCGCCTACTGTATCTCTAAGGAATGTAATTGCTTGTACATTTCCTTTTTGTGCTTGTTCTATCATTGAATCAATCATACTATCTAGGCTTTGTCCTAGTTTCTTTTCAATTGCTTCTTTAAATAGTTTCTTCTCTCTTCTTGCTTCTCCTGATTTAATACCGCCTTTTCTACCTAATTCTCTAACTTCACTCTCGCTTCGTTCATTCATAGGTATTAAGTTCTCTTCGTTCATAGGTTATTACACCTCCTATTTTATTGAGTTTGACTTCTCATTTATCTGTATAAATAGAAAAAGAACCTATAAAGGCTCTCTTACTAAAAAATGAAAAAAACATGGAATGTTATTGTACCACTTGCTCAATGATACTGTACTAACGATATATCTAGCGAGAAGTCTCAATATCTTATAAAGTTTGCTCCGTTTTAATATTAGTAGTCGACTAACTAACAACTTCTTTACCGAACCCGATAAGGTTTATTATCTAGTTTCATTACATCTCTGCAACTACTCATTGCTTATATCATCAGTACACTAGCATCAAGTACTAGTGCAAAATTTTGGACCTTTAGTACCTTAACAGTACTGTAGAAAGATATATTAAGATAAGGGGATTATATCTCTCTACACTACCTTTAAAGCAGTGCTAACAAGCGAAAGGAGTTATTTGGCTGCTTGTTATATTTTTACATATACTATTCTACTATAACTTTTGTCCGTTTTTGTCCGAAGATATGTTTTTTTGTATTTTTCCTAATATCTCGTATATTTGGCTGCGACAATAAGGCATCTTATACTTTATTTCTCTTACTTTTAATCTATCTATGTATTTATATATGTATGCTTTGTCGTACCAATCTTTACTTTTTCTTAATTCTTCTTCTTTATCTGCGAGTAGTCTTTTTCTATCTTCTAAAATGGATCTCGCTTCTTCTAACCTGCTGTCTATATTCTTCTTCTCTTTTTCTACTAGGTATTCATCGAAGGCATTACTCGGATTGCCTCCATTTACTTTCTCTTTATCGTATACTGTCGCTTGTGGTTGTGTTCTTGCGAATAACCTTTCTTTTTCGCTTAGTATATCGTCATAATCTTTTTGAGCATTATTATATTTATTTTTAAATTCGTGATATTGAATATAGAGCATCAGACCACCCCTATATAATATTTTCAAAACTCATTAAATTAGGTTGGAATCGAACCAACAAATGTTTCTTTGACAGAGAAATGCCTTAACCTTTTGGCTACTAAATTGTTTGCTGTATGAGTTTTTCCTTAATCAAGACTATATAAAATTTCCGTATGGAGTCGAACCATATACCTTAATGTCCCAAACATTACGCTCAGCCAAATGAGCTTCCGAGGCGAACTTCCGCCTAATCTTTTTTTGCAGTAATAGTCTTTCAATATTTTTATTTTAATCAATAGACCTCGCATACCAATTGCGACAAAGCCCCATATGGTGGGTGTTGTGGGAGTTGAACCCACTATTTACAGGGTATGAGCCTGTTGTGATAATCCGTTTCACTCAACACCTATATTGGTGGGGCTTAAAGGACTCGAACCTTTACTTTTTATTTGCTGCTGTAAAGTCTATTTCATTGTTTTTAATTAATACAAGACACCTTTCGTACTCTAGCCAACTGAGTTATTGATTTTAAATTGGTCAATCAAGTAGGATTCGAACCTACGACAACGGGGTTGTATGCCCATTTGCTTGTTTGCTGTGCGTGTCTTTCAATATTTTTATAAAGTTAACAAAGGACTTTTTTTACCAAAAAAATGCGGAATGGTTGATTATTTGCTGTATGTCCTTTTCCATTTACTAAATTATACCAAAATAGTAATTAAATGTCAATGTTTTTGCAATATTCTGATAATAATTTATCTATGTATTGAGTCATATCAAATTTGTTCTCTAGTAACTTCAATAATTGTAGGTTATAGCCTGACATATAGATATTTCCATATTCATCAAATTCAGGAACAGTTTTGTTTCTATCGTTTAGATTCCACCAAATAATTTTAGTCTCTGCTCCGGCATCTCTGAATAATCTCATAGTTTGTTCTTTAGATTGTCTAGATCCGCAATCGAACTCCATATCTGATAATACTACTAGGTACTCAGGGAACTTATTTAACCCTCTTAATATTCTCATTACTGCTGCAAAGTCTGTATTTGAGCAATCTCCTGTATACATTGAGTGGTATTGTTCTTTTAGTGTTTCCCCTGTAATAGTCATTAATTGAGGATAAGAACTAAATGATATTACTTGATTTCTTGCATAAGTTGAATGAGTTGCTATTCCGTGTGCTATTGACATAGCCTTACCTAGTAATGAACTGTTATCCTCTTTCCAACCCATAGAACCCGATGTATCTAAGATTACGATAGCATCTAATTCTACACCTACTGTAGCGTTCTCTACTATCTTCTTACCTAGTATATCTGCATTCTCTCTTGCGCTTGTTGAAGCGTTATTAACTGTTTTATAGCTATCGTGAACAGTAGCAGTTGATACATTTACCTTTGCTTTATTCTCTTTTACTTGTTGCATATACTCGTTGAATCTATCTTTTATATCTTCTCTTTTAGAGAAACATTTTAGATACTTTGTCATAGCCAAACTTGGCACTTGTTCAAAGTCAATTGTATCTACTAGTGGGTGAGTATAAGTACCTTTCTTAAATAAATCATTTAATGGTGTACCGTCTTGTTCTTCTGCATAAGATAGTTTATATTCTACTGTCTTATCAGTTTTAATTAACTTTCTATATTCTTTTTCAGTTAATCCCCAATGCTTACATAATGCCTTTGCTATTGCTTTATCTTTAGTTGTTAATCTAGGACACCACTTCTTAGCAAGTTGATTGTTTTCCATTACTGCTGTTCTTAAATATAGTAAGTTTGCATCTGTAGGTATATGTAACAAGTCATCGAATCTTCCTGCTTTAACTATGCAGTGAGCAGGTACATCTGCTTGTTTCATTAATTCCCTACCTAAATCTCTTCGGCCGAGTCCGTAACGTGGATCTCTTACGAACATAGAGAATATTTTTTCTCTATCACTTGTACCTATTTTTGCTTGGTCTAAGTGTTTTTCAAAGTATGCTGTCATAAATAACAAGTCTGTTAAGTTATCTCCTGTTGTTTTATATGCTATATCTCCGTTTTCGGTTCTTTTTGTATTTAATATTTTTTGTAATTCGTTCATAATTCCTCCCTTATTTCAAATCTATAAATGGTACACTATCTCCTAAGCTATATGTAGGTAATTGTCCATTCCATTTTTCTATTGCTTTTAATTGAGCCTCTATTTTTCTTAACTCTAATAAATCTTCTGTTATTTCTTGTTTTTGTACTCTTAATGCTTCTGCTTCTGCTTTCGCTTCTGCTACTTTTTGTTCTGCTTCGATTTTAGTTTTTTCTAATTCTTGTTGTGCTTTTAATACTTGTTGCTCTGCTACTTGTTTATCTTCTATCGCTTTAGAATATTCAGCACTAAAACTAAAATTAATTATGTTGAAGTTATCTACTATTAATCCGTACTTTTCTACTTTTTCTTGTAGCGTTTCCATACATAAGATAGATACTTCACTTCTTTTTGTTATTACTTCCTCTGCTGTATATTTACTGATTACTGCTTTAATACTTTCTTGTATTGCTGGCTCTAATACTTTTATATCGTAGTCATTACCTATAGTTTTATATAGTGAACTTGCTTTAGTTCCTTCTACTCTATAGTTTACTGCTATCTTTGTGCTTATATCTTGAAGATCCTTTGAAGCAGCGCTTGTATCTACTTCGCTCTTTTGTACTTTTATATTTACTTTAACTATTTTTTCTATGTAAGGTATTTTAAAATTTATTCCTTCTTCTATTTGAGTGTTTTGTATCTTTCCGAATCTAACTTTTAATCCTACTTCTCCTGATTTAACAGTAGTAAAGGTACTAAATACAGTTATTAATATAAATAGTCCTATAACTCCGAATACTACTATTTTAGGGATATTTAATACTTCTTTTTCTATTTCTTTAAGTTCCCCATATGTTCCTATTGTTTCTTTTACTGTTTTTTTAAAATTAAATAATTCCATTACTTACTCACTTTCAATCCTTTCAAATAACTTCTTGCTTTATCTACTGTGTAGCCACTTTCTTTTACAAACATCTCAAATAAGAATGTTTTAATCTTAGAATAATCAATACTATCAATTACTCTCTTTCTTGCTGCGTTAGTTAATCCGCATTTCTTGTAATAGTATGCGAATAAGAATCCTAACTCCTTATCAAATGTATCTTCTTTATGTCTTTTACTTATTGTTTTAGTATCATCGTTCCAAAACAATACTGCTGCTCCTTCGTTAATTATGTATCTTTCAGGTAATTTGCTATTTCCTATTTTAATTGGCTTAAAACACATTGGGCTGCAAGTCCAGTCAGGGGTATAAGTCCAAGTAATTATGCCATCTCTGTTATTTGTCATATGCATTATTTTTCCTCCTTTATCAAAGTACAATTAAAACTTGATACTAAATATACATTTCCTTCTTTATCAATAATTTGTAATTGTTCTCCGTCATAATCATTCCATTTTTTTATTTCTATTTCTTTTATTTCGTTGCCTATTTTGCATATTGCTTTATCATAGGTGTAATTTAAGTCTATTATTTGTTGGTTGCAGCCTGTTAATCCAAATAAGATTAATGCTGCTGCTATTACTATCCATAGCATAGTTATAACTTTTTTATTTCTCATTATCTTTCCTTCCGTTTTTCCACCATCTAAACCATTTATTAATAACCACAGTTAGATAAGCTGATACGCATATGGTAATACATATACGTGCTACTATATTAATCGCCATCTTTTAACCTTTCTATTATCTTCTTTTGGTTTTTGATTAAATTATTCATTGTATTTGCTAAACAACAAAGTATTTTTGTATCTAAATTGCTATCTTCTCTAGGTTCTAGTAGAGTACCTTCTAATTCTTCAATCTCTTCAAATTCATCTTCTTCATCTAGTTCTTCAATATCTTCAAATTCATCTTCTTCATCTAGTATTTCTACTTCATTGCTTAGATATTTAGTTATATATTCATATTCACTTAAATAATCTAGTAAATATTCTCCATTTTCATTTTGATAATCAAAATCATCATAAACATTATGTTTTCTACATTTATAAAACTTATGAATACCAACTTTAATAACATTTGGCACTTCTTCACCATTTTCTATTTTAGTTAGTAAATCTATTATTTTAATTGTTTTCATTATTCCTCCACACTCTCTAAAAATATCTTCTTATCAAACCTACCTTTTTTCGTTATTTTATCTATTATTGCATCGTGTAGAACAAAAGTTTTTGCCCCTGTTTCATTTAAAATGCAATAATACACATCTAAAACATCAACCAATTCCTCAAATATTTCTTCTGTTGTTTTAGCTTCTTTTAGTTCCTTTGCTTCCTCTATTAACTTATCTTTTAATGCTTCAATAAATTCTTCTTCGCTTAGAATATGATAATTAGCCTTTTTACCCTGCCCTTCAATTATTTCGGGTATTCTATCACGAACTAATTTGTTATATGTCTTTTTCATTTACTACCTCCTATCACTAATGCCATTAATAGCGCTCCAAACAACAAACCTGATATAAATACTATCCAATACATTGTTTCACCTCCTTTAATAGTTTAATCAGATCTTTATATGCTCTAGTCTTTTTTACATATGTTTCTTTTCCTTTTTCTCTATCTGCAAATTCCTGTTCTATTTGAAGTATTGTTAGTTTATATATTGCATAATCTATTAATTCTTCATTCATTCATACCACCTTCCAATATTTTTTTTATATCTAGCAATCGAAGTTTATAGCTACTTAGAGGTATAATTCTTAATGATTTTTCTATGTATTCTAATGCTTCTTCTCTTAATTTGTTTAATTCTATAGGCTTATATTCTGTTGGAACAACCCTGCCTATATCTTTTATCGCATAACATAAATCTATTATGCTGCTGCCTTCTTTTAGTTCTACGGTATACTTCATTAGTTCACTCTTTCACATATTACCTTTAAAGGGAAACTAATCATTAAAGATTAGCTTTTCCCTTACCATACTTCTCTTTTAGTCTCGCTTGCAGTTCCGGATTAGGTTTGTACTGATTTAACATATCCTCTATTTCTTGTTGTTCTTCTGTTGTAGCTTCTTTTGGCTTTATGTCTTTATTAAACCAATCCGGTACAATTTCCTCTCTTTTGTACCTATTTGAAGCATTAGGTTTATTCTTCTTTTCTTTAACAGCAGCAACAACCCACTTTTTAATAGCCATATAACAAGATTTATATTTAGTACCTTTCATTTCGATATATTCATCTAAATATTTTATTATTTCATCAGTACTACTACTACCATAATCACTAACAAGTGATTGATATTCTTTATCTGTTAGTTTTACATTTTGATATTCGCCATATTTTCTTTTTATTTCTTTTACTTTATCTTTATCTCTTATCTCTATATCTTTCTCTATATCTATCTCTGTGTTGCAATTTGTTGCATCGGTGTTGCATTGCAACGCTTTTTGTTCACTTTCTTGCTTCAAAGCCCTAGATTTACGGCTTCTAATCGTTGAAGCAGTTTCGCTTCCAATACATTCTTTTGTTTCTATTAAAGAGTATTCATCTTCGCTTATTTGTTCAATAAGACCGTTCTTTATTAGAAACATTAATGTTACTTTTACATTATCTACATCTTCATCAATTTCAAGTGCTATTTCTTCTGCAAAGGTTTCTTCTACATCTTCAAAATATAGGTTTCCACCGTCTTTAAGGCTTAATAACTGCATTTTCAAATAGATAATAGTATATGTATCTCCCCCTGCAATTCGTCTTAATTTTTTGATTTTTTTATTTCTAAAAAAGTCCTCTTTTAATTTGAACCAAAAATATTTTTTATTTGTTTTACTCATAGCCACTTACCTTTCTGATTAGATATACAAAAAAGAGCACATATTAGTAGGTAACAAACGTTGTTTGTTAAGGATAGACCTGTTACCCACTAATACATACTCTTAATTGTCTATCCCTAACTAATATAATTATACTACCATAATATGGAAAAATCAATACTATAGAAGCAATTTTGTGTAAATGTTTCTCTTTTGAAGCAATTATACTATGTAAGAAGTTGTTTTGCTAATCATCTGCCTCTATGCTTCCTAGTTGATATAAATGGCGATTGATGAACTTAGTTATGTTCTTTTCTGTTTTTCTTGGTATTACATTCTTGCTCCAAAGTTCTTTAAGTATTCCTAATTCGTACTCGACATCTATATTTGGATATAAAGCCTTCCAATACTCCAATTGCTCTTTAGTAATGGTGTAGGCTTTATTATCTTTAAGTGCTATTTCTATCATTATTTTCCCTCCTCTAGCCAATATCTTTTATACTGTACCTTTTCGCCGTATCTATTTATTGTTGTTTCCCATTCGTCAGCTACGTTATATTCCTTACGAATTTGTCTTATGTATTCACTTAACCTAGTACAACCTAAATCTATAAAAGCATTAAATGTTGTTATAGATCCAAACTCTCTCATATAATTTAAAATTCGTTCTCGCATTCTTCTACCTCCAAAACAACCTTTGCATGTTTCCCATAACCAAAACTATCTGTAAATGCAGCTACACATTTCCTATTGTCATCTTGTAATTTCCCAAACTTCACTAACGCATCAAGAATAAATTTTTTAGCAAAGGCTATATTATCTAAATCTCGCCTTTTATTGCATTCAACCCAATGAAAATGTATTTTAATAGGCTTAGTCCACTTAGGCATTCTTGTTAAAAATACGCCTATATCTGCTTCTACATCTCTCTTGAATTTAGCTGCTTGATATTTATTGCTCCTACATACTCTTATGTAATCGTTTAGTGAAGGCAATTTTAACGGTATTTCAAATTTCATAAATAATTCCTCCCAAATATTTTTCTAAAATCACCAACAGTCCAGTTATAATATTCCATTGCTTTTTGTTGTCCTATTTTGTGCCATTTATCACATAAAGCAGTATCAAAATGTATTCCCTTACATTCATATTGGTTGTGATGTTCGGCTTGGCATAAAGGAATAACCAAGCCATATTTAATACTTAATTGCCTTTTAGCAGTACCATAAAATATTTCGTGTTTGTTTATTCCATATCTGCCACATTCAATACATTGTTCTAAATTATCAGTTAAGATACTATATCTTTTATCTTTTCCCATACATTAACCTCCTAAAGTTTAGTTTTTGAAGCATTTAATTTATAGGATTACTATATTCTCTATTTAATTGCCCCTCTATAATACGCATCTGCAACTTAATAGAGTTAATAGCCTCTTGATTAGCCTTATATACTGCTTCTGCTACATCTCTCTTAAATCGTGCTTCTGCTACGCTGGCAATACCGTAACAGGTTTTATCTATCATTCCTATTGCCATTCCTTCATCACGCAGCATTAGGCATTCTTGCCTTAATAGAACTTTATAATCTCTTTCAGCCTGAGCATAGTTAGTACCTGTTTGTCTTAATGACTTAATACTTATTTCAAGTTCTTTTGTTTTCGCTTGTAATTCATTAAATAAATCCATACTGCCTCCTAGAATGGTAAATCAGGCATTTCATCTAATTGTTCTACTGTTACTGAATTTCCGAAAGCAGCATACGGATCTTCTACCGGTTCTTCTTTAATCGGTTCAAAGTTTTCCTTAATTACTTCATCTACTGTTTCAAAGTCGCTACACTTGATAAAGAATGTAGTTCCTTTCTTGCCTTCGTATTCCCATTTATAGAATGATAGCCAAGCATTCTTAATATAAATCTTTGTTTTATGTTCTACTTCTACACCCTGATTAAATTGAATAGGGAAATAAGCATTATCATAAGTTCCGTCTTTCTTTTTAACACCAATTCCTACTGTATATTTATTTTCATTTTTATATATTGTTACTGGATATTTATTTTCTATATTCATCTTCTTCCTCCTCTTCTACTGCAATATCTCCACAGGCACATTTAGGACAACACAAGACATATTCTGCTTCCCATTCGTACCCGCAATTCATACATACACATATTTTTTCTTCACTCATAAAAATCCCTTTCGTTATAGCCAATTAATTCTGCTTGGCTTAATTCTTTATAGTTATCTTTCACATATTCTTTATAATCATCATACTTCTCTTGAAGGCTGTCTATTTCGCTGTTTAATTTATCTATTGTATTAAATAGTTCTTCCATTGTTATAGTATCTTCATCTTCAAATAAAGACTTATACTTTTCCGGTATTACTATTCTTAAATCCATTATTTTTCGCCCTTTGGTAGTGTTATTTTTACATAACCTGCTTTACCTTTTTGTATTTTATCTTCAAGATACTTATTATAAATTTCTTCATTTTCTTCTTTAAATTTTTCTTCATTTAATTTTTTAACTATTTTATCTTCACCATCTGGAACTAATGTTATTTGTGTTCCGTTATTAGTTATCCATTTCTGAATATCTTTTTTTTCCATAGCTTTTTTTAATTGTGCCTTCAATTCTTTTTGTTCTTGCTCTAATGCTTTGTATTCGGCAAGCCTAGTTTCAAGCGCTACTATTTTGTGAGATAATTCAGTTAAATCAGTAGGCATTAATTCTTCCTCTGTTATAAAAGGGTTTTCTTTAACCTTTGCTAAGTCAATTCTAAACTGATCTACTGCTTGATTAATTTGTTCTAGTAGTTCTGTGTAGTCTGCAAGTTTTATGTCGTATATACTTAACCTTTCCTCTTCAAAATTTGTATTAAAATCTTCCGGTCTATTATAAATTGCTAATTTGCCATACTCTCTTTTGGTATATTGCATATAAAACAATAGTTGCACTAGATAAACTTTATATTTGTCTAATGTTTCGTGTATTTGAGATGTTGTTTTAATTTCTAGTACTGTATCGCTATTAATTCCGTCTGTATGGCATCTAATATCATTTTCAATATATTTGCCTTCTGCAAACTTATCTGCTCTATCAGTATTGATATAACCTCTTATTTTAGGTTCCATTTCATTACCGTATTCAGTATAGGCATTGCCTTCAAAATCATTTTCTTTTAATCCGGCTTTTTCTAGTAATAAATCAAATCTACTCTTAAAAGAACTAATACCCATAATGATAGGAATATCCGATCCGCCAATATACTTTTCTCTATCTACTGTTACTGCTTGCATTATTTCGCTCCTAACTTATCTAATACTGTTTTAAAATCAGATTGTTTACTCTTAGCATTTAATTTGTATTCTTTTGCTATCTCGTTCATATCTAGACCGTTCATATTACAGTAATCAATTAAGAATGCTCTATAATTAGTATCGTCTTTTTTTGTTAATTCTTCGTTATTCATACTGTCTATTACTTCCCCATCTGTGATTCCAAAAGCATTTAGATACAAGTATCTTTTATAGTATGTGTTTAATGCCCCTAGATACTGGATGTCTTGCATTGACTTAACTTCTCTTACTTCTCCTGTTTCTCTATCTTCTCTTAGGTTTACTGGTGTATCAAATAATACAAATGGCATTGTATAGACTTGATTTTCTTCCCCTTTGATTAATAATAGACTTGCAGTCATTGTTCCATCATTGTTATTGATGATACTAAATCTATCATTCATTTTTTCTTCTAACATTAATTCATTTAACTTTGGCAAAAAATCTGCTAGTTCAAAATAATCAAATCCTGCAAATTTATTCTTCCCACTCTTTTTCAATTTAGCATTTTGTAATTTTACTCTAATGCTAATAATACTTTCGTTTAAACTTTTTTCTTTCATAATTTCTCCCTTCACTTGTTCACACATTCACAAGAATCTTCATAAAATTTTATATATTCCTCAATAGACTTGATTTTATTTTCAAGTTTTTCATTCTCGTATTTCAATACTGAAATTTCTAAATCCTTTGAAATAATAGCGTTACCTAGTGTTTCAATTACCGTTAAATAACCTTTTTCCATAAAATCAAACCTCCGAATCGAATATACGTTCTCATTAAGAATTATTGATTATACTTGTGAAATATGTATGTTATTTTTGTTTCACATTAACTGTTACTTTACAGTTCTCTTTTTCGGCAAATATTCTTGCCAATGTTTCATATAGTGCCTCTATGTTGTGTAAGTGCATTATTTAACCTCCATCAATGTTTTTAAGCCTTCAAGAGATAAACCAAACTTAATGCCTAAATTAATCCACATTTCAGCAGTGCCGTTACATCTGCCTCTTTCGATATTGCACCAAGTACTTTTTGCTAGTCCTACCATTTCTGCCATTTCACCCTGCGTAAGTCCTACCATTTTTCTAAATGCTGTAAGGCTGCTTCTCATTAACTACCTCCTTTTCTTTAACGCTTCATTTTGAAGCATTAATTGGAAAAAAATTTCCTTTTACGAAATATATTATATCACAATAGTTTTAAAATGCAATACTTTTTTCTAAATTTGTTTTATTTTCTAAAACTTTTTAATTTATAAAGTTTGTTTACGAAGCATTTATACTGTAAAATTAATGTTGGAATAAATAAATAGAGGTGTATGGTATGGATAACGTAGAACTAGGCAAACGGATAAAAGAATTAAGAAAAAGCAGGGATATGAAGCAAGAAGATTTAGCGAATGTATTATCACTATCAAGAGGAGCAATTTCAAATTTAGAACACGGTCGTAGAGGACTTTCACTAACACAACTATATAAACTATGTGAAGTGTTTAGAGTGGATATGGCTTATTTCGGAATAGAACCTACTGCTGAAGAAACAATATCGTTACTAGAAAGAGCTAAATTACTTTTTGAGAGCGATCTACCGGCAGAAAAGAAAGACGAATTATATTTAGCCTTAATGGAAACGTATTTAAAAGCTAAAAAGGATTGATGTAATTGGATAAATACCTAAGAGAATATTTAGATTTACAATATTTTGCCCAAAGACTTATTAGAACTGCTGCTTATGTCAGAGTATCGCACGAAGAACAAAAGAAACACGGTTACTCAGTAGAAGCCCAAAAGAAAGGCTTACAAAAGTATGCTAATGAAAAGGGTTATATCATAGTCGAATGGTATATTGACGAAGCAAAATCGGCTCGTAAGAAGTCTAAGAAAAGAAAAGAACTAATGCGATTAGTTGAAGATGCAAAACTAAAGAAATTTGAAATGATTATTTTTAAATGTATTGATAGATGGTTTAGGAATATTCAAGAGTATTACAAAATTCAAGAGATATTAGAAGATAATAAAATAAACTGGGAATGCTCAGAAGAAGAGTATGATACTACTACCAGAGAAGGCAGACTTAAACTTAATCTATACTTAATGTTAGCCCAAGACGAAGCAGATAGAGGCTCAGAGCGAATTAATTACGTTTTTGAGAATAAAATAACTAACGGTGAAGCAATTACAGGTTCTTTGCCTTTAGGCTTTAAAATCGAAGAAATGGGCGAAATAAAGAGGGTTGCAGTTAATGAAGAAGAAAGACACATTATAGAAGATATATTTACTAAGTATGAACTCCTGCAATCTAAAAGGCAGGCTTTATTTTTTATTAACAATAGATACGGCTTAAATATGTCATACAAATCATTCACAAATTTGCTTAATAACCCTTTGTACTATGGAGCATACAGATTTAATGAGAATTATGTTTACGGCCAGCCTCATTTAACTAAAGAAAGATGGTTAAACATACAAGATATCTTAAAAAAGAATGTAAAAGGTAACTCGAATAACAATATTTATATTTTTAGTGGATTATTAAGGTGTGTAGGCTGTTCTAACGGACTTGTAGGCAGTTATACCTCTAACAGAACAAATAAACTTTATTATTACTATAGATGCAATAAAGGTGTTAATGAAAAGAGATGCACCGAAAATATATCTATATCAGAAGCAAAACTAGAGAAAAAACTACTTAATATAATAAAACCTGAAATAAAAAAATATATCGCTTCTTTTGATGTTAAAGAAAACAAAAAGCCTAAGCCTAAAGTAGATGCTAATAAAGTCAAATTACAATTAGAAAGGCTTAATAATCTTTATTTAGATGCTAGAATTTCAGAAGAAGAATATGAATCTAGATATAAAGAGTTGAGCCTTAAACTTAAATTAAGTACTAAAGTCGAAAAGAAAAGAGATTTAACTTATTTAAAAGAATTATTAAATGGTAACTTTGAAGAAATATATAATAGACTAGATAAAACAGAAAAAAGAGCCTTATGGAGAAGTTTTATAAAATCCTTAATCGTAGATCCTAACAATTACGATGTAAAGGTTAATTTCTTATAATAGACAGGTGTGCGGTGTGTTTTACTAATGCACCACCTCCTGTTGGTAGTGGTAAGAAAGTAAAAAAAGAGAATGCTATTGCACCCTCTTCTCTAGTTCTTTTATCGCTCTTTGTATATCTTCTTCATTTTCAAGATTATCTATATCGCTTAATATATCGTAAATATCTAATTGCTTATATTCTTCTCCTGCTGTAGAATTGTATATATCTATTAGGTCTAAGATAGTATTTATATAAAACAACATTTATTTATTCCCCTTTAGTCTAAGGTTGCCGCCTTAGGCTTTTTTTAATTGCTCTGCTCTGATAAAGTACCCTTCTTCATCTCCATCACATTCACAAGCAATCCCATAGTTATTATAGATTCTTTCTAATTGTTCTAGTGTAGCCTTCCCATATGGATAAGCAGTAAAGTATAATTCTTTCATTTTTTATTTCCCCTTTGTTATCAATTTGCCTTACGAATTTCATTATATATTCACAAACATAACTTTGCAAGTAAAAGTTTCTCTTTTGAAGCAAAAAGAAAAAAGGCTTATTCGCCTTTAGTTATAATCAGTTTTTTGCCTTCTACTCTAAGTTCTATTCTCTCGTTAGGTTTTACTCCTATCATCTCTCTAATAGCCTTAGGTATTACAAATCTCGCTAACGTGTCTAATTTAATTATCATTCTTTGCCTCCTTAATTAATTGTTCCTTTATCTTATATTTGAATTTTAGTTGTGGTGTTCTATATATCCACCTGCCACAATGTCTGCATATTGTTCTATCTGCTTTCGGCATCACTACAACGTGTGAACATTTGCATTTAACTTTGTATTTAGACAGGTCATTAAGCCATTTGCTTTCTTCTTCAAATTTCATACAAACGCAACAACCCTAGATATTAAATAAACGTTTTATGCTATTTTTTAAGAAATTGTTTTCTTCTGTTAATCTTTTGATTTCGTCTTTTAATGTATCTATTTGTTTTTCTGAATCTACTTTTACTATTGTTTTTTCCATTTCATTTTCCTCTTTCTTTTCAACCATTGTTTTTTTTGCCTTTTGGGTTTCAGTTTTCTTATTTAGTGGATTTTGCAAATAATCATATATACTTTCTTTCACATCGTCGCATACGCTTTTATTGTTTATAGTTCTACTTATATCGCTCGTATTCATGCCAGATGCTGCTGCTAGTTCTTTTGAAGTTTCGTAACCCATATCTTTTATGTCCTTTTTAATTTGCCCTGATAAAATCCATTCATTTATTTTTGCTAACTTATTATGTCTGTTAAAAATAATTTCTTTCGCATTATAAGTTATATTTAGAAACCTATCTATTAATTCGCTAGGTAATTCTAATTCCCCCTTTTCTACTTTTTCGTATTTTGCTTTGTCCATTCCCAATTCCTTCGCCATAACATATTTACTTAATTTGGCTTCTACTCTTTTTTTCTTGAAATTCATTTCTTTTTTCTCCTTTCGTAAATTATATTACCACTTATTACCAAATAATCAATGCTTTTTTATTATTTTGGTATAATTTGACACTTTTTAGTGTAAAGTAGGCAATAAAAAAGAAGGCTAAAGATTTCTCTCTAGCCTTTTTAACTCTAATATTTTCTTGTTTTCTCTAATTATATCCATTCTTCTGTTGTATTCGTCTCTATCGTCTAACTCTAGCTTATGTAGTTCTATATGTGTTTCTTCTGATAGCAGATAACTTTCCTCATATACTGTATGTTTAGTTTTTCTAAAAGGTGGATCGTGATGAAGTACTAGCTTTTCTTTTGCGAATATCTCCATATTGTACATATCCACTCTTCCGCATTTTAAAAACAATTGGCATTTTACTTGCCTAGAATTTGGTCGCCTACTCATTTATACCTTTATTTTAAGTAATTATTGCCGCAATATAGAGTTTTATTTTCGTATTTGATTCTTGCCCAACCGTTTGCAATACCTAAGTATTCTACTTTAGTTCCGGATTTAACCGCCTTATAAATATTAGAACCATACATCGGGCTTGTTCTTAAATTTAACCAAGTACAATTAGTTACTGTTTTATATACTGTAGATGCTACATTAATTACTATGCAATCATCATTAATCCACCCTATATTACCATTGTCTAATAGGTATGGATTTCTAGCACCTGCAACAATTTTAGTAATAGTACCTTTAGATTTAGCAGGTTTTAATCTCTTGTCGCTTGTACTAGATACATATACTCCGTTAATAGTTACTACATCTCCTACTTTATATTTGTTTGTTGTAGCAGGTTGAATAACTTCTCCTGTATATTTCGCCATAGCCTCTTTTGTTACACCGAAATAATCATACGGATTAGACCAAACAGAGTTATTGCTTACTGTTTCATCTCCTTTATAATATCCACTAGTACGGATATCTAGGTGTGTGTAGTTGTCGTTAATTTTTGCTATACCTCTAAATAAATCTAAATCATAAGCAGCACAAATAACATATTTACTAGGAATTATCTTTCCGTCTTTATCGTAGTAAATACAATCTGCTGCTGTTCCTTTTGCGTGTTGCCCTACAAATCCTCCTATTTGGATATCATAACTATCACAACGATAGCCACTAGAAATAATACATTTACTAGCATTTAATCTTTCAAATACTTTCTCCATATTATTAACTAATCTTTCATCAATTTTAATTCTTCCACAACCACATTTACATTTAAACTCTGTGCTATGAAAGTGTTTTGTTATTTGTTTTGAACTTGTAATCATATTTATCCCTCCATATTTTTGTTTTTACTAAAATAAAATGTCATTACTGAACCGTAAGCAGTACTGAATATCATCAACACTTCTCGGTCAATCTCTTTTCTGTAAAACAGCATTATCACCAAAGCAATATTCATCAAGATAGTTACTATACTTTTAAGGTCTATTAGTTTCGCTATTTTTTCTTTAATCATAAATACACCTCCTTTTAAATTAAAAAGGCACAAATTAATGTGCCTTATACTTTGTGAAAATAATTTACTTTTTCTTCTAAATTATCAATTTTTGTTTCAACCTTAGGCATTCTTTGCGCAAAGTTGTTATGTTCTCTTACTTCTCTTGTAAGTTCTGCTAGTTTTGTATCTGTTACTGCTTGATATTTTGTTATTTCTAGTTTAATGTTATTTACTAATTTTTTGTTGCCACTAAAATTCGTTACAAGTACGCCCAAAAACGATAAGCCACCTGTAATTAATGCTGTTGCTATAACCTCACTCATTTCCTCACCACCTTTTTAATCCGTTGTTTTCGTATATTCTATTGTTGCGTAACCTTTTGTAATGCTACCTAAGCTGCTTCCCATTTCAAAGGTCAACAGTACACCGTCACCAGATAGCCAAACACCACCTGCCCACTCTCCATTTCCTATTGAAACCTTATCTCCTTTTGTATATATAAATGGTATTGTTCTCCAACCACTATCACTTGTGTTTTTTACACAACAATCTAGGCTTTTAAGTATTTCCATATTACTTATGCCAGTTTGAATAATAGACCTAGAAATATCGCCACTACCTAAATCTACTACCGTTCTATATAAAGGTTTACCTAAAAAAGTACCAATTACTTGTTCAAATTTAGTATAATTTTGTTGGTTGTTAGCATTATCTACATTCAAAAGTTCATCATAACCATTATTGTCATTTATGGTATAGATTTTCTTTTCTACATAGGCTTCATAGCTTGTTATAGTAGTTCCACTTTCTACTTGAATACGATCTACATTGCTATTGGAACGGTATATATTTATGTAAGAGGTAGCACTTGATGTTGTAAATGATTGCCCAGCCGAAATTGTACCTAAATATTTTATAAAATTACCGGATTTGCCATATTCCAATACGTGCATTCCAACTCCTGCACCATTATTGGATATTATGTAAGATTTACCGCCATCAACTTTTATCGGCTTTTTATTTCTCACAAGACTTGTGTTAGTATCCTTCGCACCGGTTGTAGTATTATAACCACCGGCTTCCGTTTTACCATTAAATACGTTTTTGCCTACTTTCCCTAATGCTGTTCTGTATCTGTTCATATTTGCCCATTCTGATTTTAATGTTGCATCTCTATTAGCATCATAGACTAGATTACCGTTACTAATCTTATACGCTCTTATATTCGCATTATCAGCCCATTTCTCTAATGAATCATAGCCACTAGGTATGTCGCCTTTATAAAGCGTACATTTTCCACTACTACACCCAAAAAACACTTTAGATATATAGCCATTTTCTAATTCGTATCTCATACTAGACCGCCTTTCCTATTACAGCAAAATGAATGCCAGTAGGTACTGTATTAACTCTTGTTACTACCAAAGTTGCATAGTTAGTAGCTATTCCTACTACTGCTACCCCCTGCACTCCTGTTCCTATTACTCCTGTTGAAGCAGATACTAATACTATAGGTGGTTGTTCGTATGTTTTCCCAAAGTAAACCACTTGTGTAGTAGGTGTATTCGCTACAGGTGTTACTATTACTTTTCCCCACTCTATAGACAAATCACCCTGTGAAGAATTACCTATGCTTTCTCCTGAAGTAGTTGCTGTTCCTACTTCTTTTCCTGAGTCATTTAAAATTCTTCCGTTTGTTCTTGTATAGTCGTGTCCTACTCTGAATATTGCTTCACCTTTTTCAAGTACTATTTCTCCACTTGAAACAACCATAGCTGCATCTTCTACTACAAATTCAAATGTGTATTGCTTCCTATAATCAATATTGTTTAGTGTTGCAGAATAATCAAAGGTATCATTGGTTCTTGGTGGATCTACAGTTATATAGTCTGTATAAGTACCGCCTTCTTCTTTATATCTATACTTAAGTGTAAAATCATTACTTACTTTTCCAAAGCTGCCATTAAAGTAATTACCTGATACTTTTATCTTTGCTGTTGAAGATGTACTCTCTGTTCTGCTTAAATTAATGTTAGAGAATGCTAGTTTTACATACTCAACCCATTTACTAGTTAAATTATAATTAACCGATTTAGAATACGCTCTGCTATCAGTTGCAGATACAGTTATATTAGGATTCGTTACTCCGTTATTAAATGTTGCTTCTGTATTTGTTGAAGATTGGCCGTCTCCCCAAGTCATTTTTCTAGACTTAATAGAAGCTGAGTTTTTAGCAGTAGCGCTTATTGTTACTTTAGGTTTAGATAGATATTTAATTAACTTAGAACTATCGCCTGTTAAAGCAATTGTGCTCGCATTTGTATCTACTATCGTTGCTGATACAGTAGGTATACAATCAGATTCTTTAGCATAGGCATTAAAGTTTGCTGTTGCTGTTCCTATTAATGTGTTTCCTGAATAAGTTTCACAAGTTATTGAACCATATCCAGTAGTTCCATTAGGTATTTGTCCATAAAATGTAGTTGGTGCTGTCCAACCTACACTTGTATTACTTGTTTTAGTTGCTATTGTGCCACTTAAAGTTCCATAGGTATATTTAAGTGTATGAGTAAAACTTGAAGATGCTCTATTTATAGTTATTGTTGTACTATCACCTATATAGAACGAGTTACAAGTAACTGAACTTGTTCTAGGTATAGTTGTTAATGTAAAACTAGCTGCATTAGAACTAGATGATACTACGCTAGGAATATCAAAATAAGCACTAGTAGATAAATCCTTTTTACCATCTGCATTATGTGTAATATTTAATGTTTTACTAAATATATATACTCCTGAAGAATTTATCTTTTGTGTCCACGAAATTGCTTGGCTATAAGTAGTGCCATCAATATAGCAATAACACGTACCATCACCATAGGTTTCATAGCCTGAGTTTGTTCTCCAAGCGAATACTTTTACAGTTACATTAGATATATTGTTGGCTATATCTTGCCAGTTTGTAGTACATTCAATACGATATTTTACATATTGATTAGTTGTACTAAATGTTGAACTAACTGCCATCTAATCACCTCCCTACTCTAAATCAGATAGACTTTGTATATTACTTATTAAGTGGTGAAAGTCAGTACAAGCATTTCCATCTTCATCTACTGCTTTTACTATCTTTAAGTTTGCTATCTGTGAATCTCCTACTACTATTAATTTTTGAATACCACTTCCATTATGATTAAATACTGAGTTTAATTCTTTATATGTATAAACTTTTAAACCCTGATTGTTTATTCTTGCATTAACAGGATCTGTTGAACTTGCTATTTGTAAATCTTTTGTTCCAAACGAATAAGTCATATTTTCTACTACTGAATCTACTTCGTTTTTATATTGGTCTACTAATTTCGTTGTAGTATCTAGGCTTATTCTAAATTCATCTTGGCTTTCTTTTATTGTTGTTACTGTGCCTCTTACTACTGTTAATTCATTTCCTATTTGAGTTGCTAAAGTATCATCTGTATATTTTGTTGCTAATATAAAGTCTCCGTCTGCATATTCTTCTGTTGCTGCCTTAGATATTTGACATACATATATCTCGCCATCTTCTAACCATAAATCTCCGTTATCATATGGTGGTAATGGTGGTGCTAAGAATACTCTTCTTTTACTATCTGCCGTATCACTAGCTGCATTTGCTACTGCTAAGGCTTCTACTACATCTGCATCTACTATGCCTATCCAAGCGTGTGTATTGTCTTGCATACCAAATCTATATGCTTTTCCTGTTGAAGTATCGTAATATAAATCTCCTAAATGAGTGTTATAAGATGATTCTTCCCATTCACTAGCCGGAATAGTGGAAAGAGAAGGAACACCACTATAAAAATATGTAGTGATGTTCCCATCAATCTGACTTTGCAAATTTTCCATATCTCCGATTGTAGAACTCATAAACTGTTCTAACTCGGCATTAACTTTATTTATTTCTTCTACTTGCAGTTCTACTGCCTTATTTAAACCAACAAGAGAGGAAAGATTATACTTCCTCTCTAGGTCTTGGGCTGTTCTTACTCCGTTTCTATCTTGCTTCATTTAATCACCTCTAATCCCAATGGATAGTACCTTCTGAATCTACTGTAAAGCCTAATTCAGTTAAGATTAATGCCATTTCTTGATAATCAATATCTTCTCTGTTGTTTAGATATTCTATTACTTCATAGTTGTATTCGTCATATGAAGGATATTCTAACTTCGCTAACATTACTCTTTGCTCGAACTCTAAATCTAGGTTGTTGATATAATCAAATACCTTTGTTTTTCTGCTGCCACTAATAGATTTTCCGTTTTCATCTTTGTCTGCTTTAATGTCGTATAGTTCGCTTGAATAAGTTTTGAAAGTAGAATAATCGGTAATTGCTGTTGCTACTGCATATTTACTAGGGTTTTCATAAGCATAATCATATTCTTCTTTGTTTCTCCAATACTCATTAGGATTAATACCTAACATATCAGTTACCGCATTTTGTTTTTCTAGTTGTTTACTGCTTATTTTTTCCCATTCGCCATTAGAGTCTACTTTATATTGTCTATCTCCTACTGTTGCATAGTTATCTTGAATATCTATATCTTCATAAGAATTTAAAGCATTCTTAGATAACTCATTAATTTGACCTTGCACTTCACGAACTTGACTATATTTTTCACTAGAAGGTAAATCGCTGTTTTGTATTTCTCTCTTTTGTGCATATAATTCATTCATTTCTGCTTTTACAGAGTTGAAATATTTATTTTTAAGAACATCTTCATCAGTAGCATTGCTCTTATTGGCATTAGTAGTAAGTTTTTCACTCATACTATAGAAATCAGATACATTTTGATTATTCATTACAGCATCAGTAGTAAATTTACTCTTTAATGGAGCAATCATATTACCTAAGAAGCTATCATCTCCACTTTCTGCCTCAGGTGTTAGTGTTGGAAGTATTACATCTCCTAAACCACCACTATACTGATCTAATAGATAATTTATCTTCACAGGGCTTATATTTAGATTTTCGCCCAGCCATCTACTAAACATATCTGTACTTTCGTCATATTGTTCTGCTGCCGGTAAGTTTTGAAGTCTAGTAGGTACTAAATCTTCTCCGTACCACGTTTCATTGTTTATAGTTTGAATAATCGGTGCGAATACATTACTGTCTATAGGGTTACTTGGTGCTAGATTAGTTATCACTAGTTCTATAAAGCTTGCTAAATCTACTTCGTCATCACCGGTAGTAAAGTTTTTCATTTGTTCTATTGCATCTTGTATTACCGCTACCGTTCTTCCTTTAGGTATTCTTATAAACTTGCCATCATCGGTTTTAGCAACTATGTAATAGTTTTGTTTTACATAGTCTGATAACTCTTCGTATTCCTCGTCGTCGTCCCAAATCATAGCGTTTAATAAGATCGCCGGTAATCCTGCTATAACAAACTTAGTTGCTAAGTTCGCCCAACCTTTTATACCGTTTGCTTTTGCTTCTCTTATGTTTCTTACTTGTTGCATAGCACCCTGTACGGAAGCATTTAGGAATGTAGCACCGTTTCTATTTAAGAACTTAGTTAAGTTACCACCTGCTTTAAAGTTAGTAGTTACTCTAGCAGCATCTAACATTGATACTTCTATACTTCTTCCCATTTCTCTACTTGCTATGTATTCTGAAAGTCTAGGTATTATTTCTATAAAGTCATTTAATTGCGCTATCTGTTTTAATGGAGGCGCATCTAATAATTTATATAAGCCTTTGTTTTCTGTTTTGAATGTATTATCTTGACTATCAAAATAGCTATTGTGTTCTCCACCGTTTGCCATATACTCTTGATACCAATAACCTTTTTGAAGTACTTGTTTATAGGCTTCAGGCATCTTTGCATAAGTTTTAGCAACGTGTTGAGAATTTATTAATATATCCTGCATATCTTTTACACCGTTAGTTATTGCGAATACAGGGTTATATTGTGTTAGTAGTCCTCTATGGAAACTACTTGCTATATTTAAAGGTGCGATTGTTTTGCTTAATATTGAACTATCGCTTAATGGTTTTAAAGCATCGTACATATCTTTAGTAATAGAGAATGTAATCTTTTCTCCATTTTCAAATACAGTAAATGTTGGTTTACCGTTATTCTCTTGTAATAGGCTTTCTTGTGCATCTACACTATCTATAACTTCATCTACATTAGTTGTAGTACTGTTTATCTTAGTTCCTAGTGTATTCATAAGTTCTACACCAAAACTATTCTTAGCAGTTGCCCTATATGTTTGTATTGTTCTTGCAGCCATAGTATCGAATAGTGGTAATATGTTAGAACTTCCACCTGTTGCTTTCTTAATAGGTGCATTAATACCTGTTCTACCTGTATCTAAAGGTACATTAATAGCATTTCCATTATGTCCTTCTCTTCTGATTGGCACATAGTGAGGATACATTTTGCTCCATAAGTCTGCTGTTTCTTGTGAAATTACTCCGTTATCTACTAATAGTTTTCTATCAGCATTCACATAATCATATACATCTTGTGCGAAATCCATAAATTCAGGATTAGAAAATTCATATTGATTTACTATTTCTTGTGAATCTTCGGCAGTTACATCAAATCCAAATACAGGTTTGTTTTCCATACCTTCAAATTTATCTGCTAACTGCATTCTATCTACATTGTGTTTGTGATAGATGTATTCATAGAATTGTTTAGTAAGTCCTGTATTATTTACTTCTTCCATAATCTCATTTAAAGATTTACTTATAGTTTTGCCTGTTTCGTTATCATAATGCCCCTGACCGATGGCTGTTTGTGCTCTTGCTTCTGATGTTAATGTATAATCCCATTTGCCCATTAACTCACGGTTTTTATTCTTTAAGGCTACATTTTCAAATACTAAGCCTTTATCTAAGACGTTAGCAGCAATAATAGCAAGTTTTCTTTGGTTTCTTTCGTTGGCCGTTTGCGGTTCTTCTGTAAGTATCTCTGCTATTTCATCATAAGTACTTTCTTGTGTAGGATTTTGAGGTGTATAACCTAGATCCCTTTCTATTGCTCTTGCACTTTCTCTTACTGCTTCATTAAACGCTGCTCTGTTAGGTGCTTCAGATTGCACTCTTACAGGTGCTATATCTTCTGTATTTGAAGCATTTGTTACAGGTTCTTCCCCAATTGGAAGGCTGCTATAGTAATCAGATATACCTTTTGCTCTTAACACATCTAAATAGCCTTCATCAGCCGGATATGTATAACCTTCTATATCTGTATATCCTTCTCTTAATCGTTTGTCTAAATAGAACTCTATTCTCTTAGAAACTGCATTGTTTTCTAATCCGTTGTCCTCTATGATTGCTTGTAGTCCTTTTCTTATCTCTGCATAAGTGTAATTGTATTTACCATCTATACCATCTAATAACTCTGCTATATCTTCTGTTGTGTGTCTTGTAGTACCTGAATAGTGGTAATCACCGCCACCCACTTGCGAGTTATCGCCTACGATAAATCTTTCACCTTTAACAGAAGCATCTAAATCATTCATCATTTCTCTTGCTGCTTGTTGGAAATATGGTCTTACTTCCGGATTCTCGTATTGATAAGCCTTTATTTTTTGGTTTCCTACCTCTGCATAATCCCTAGTTTCAAATAGACTTTCAGTTGGTGTTAATTTCTCGCCTATTGGTGCGAAATCATCAACCTCCTGAGGTGAATCTATATCATCTAGTGTATTAAATGCTTCGCTGCTTTGTTGTTCTACTAATTCTTGTGTTGCCGGTGCATAATCTACTGTTGTTACGTTTTGTAATGCTTCCCTTAATTGTGTTATTTCTTCTTGTAATGGCGCTATTGCTTCTTCTACTTGTAGTTTTATATCGCTACCAAATACATCATTTCTTGAAGGCGCAATTTGTTCATTAGGATTAGATAGAGAATAGTCTTCATCAAACATTCCGTATTTACTTGTACCATTTGCAACTTCTTCATAATAAATTGCTTCGTTTGGTTCTCCAAATAAATCACCTGTTTCTACAAATGGTTTTTTAGTGTATTCTGCGAATGCTCTAGGTCTGCCTAAAGCCATTTGTTCAATTACATAATCGGTTTCTACACCATTTCTCATATCTTTTTCAAGTTGTTTAGTCGCCCATTCTTGAAGTTTGTCGCTTTCTTCTACGCTTACAGTATTATCTGCTGTTTTTTCTAATTTAATAGTATATTTCCCATACTTCCCTGATGATACTGTTGCTTCATCTGTTGTAAAGTAAACTCCACCTTCGGAATCTCCCTGAAAGTTTGTTGAATTAAATGCTATTCTATCTCCTGTTTGTTCTTGCCCTCTGTAATAGTATTCTTTACCATCTTCACTTAATGAATATCTTATATCAGGATTATTTGTAGGATTTGTATTATCTGTATTTTTAATTTGATTAGAGTTGAATGTTACATATACATTTGATATTCTTCTTCCTATCGCTTTGTGATAATGTGTACCTCTGTCTACGATATTTTTAAATATGACACCATCATAAATGCCACTTTCATAGGCTTCTCTTACTATTTGATTTGTGTTTTTGCTTTTGCCTAGCAAATCTTTCAAATAAACTTCGTTCCAATTATATTTAGCAGCATCAAATAGTTTGTTATATATGCCACTTTCTGCTGTTACTCTATCGTATAAAGTCTCGTTATAAGCATTAAGTCTTTGATAAAATCCTGATATTGCTTGTTCTCTGCCTAAGTTTTCGCCTAAATACATATCATTCATCTTTTTTGCTAAATCAGTTAAATAAGTTTTTTCTTGTTCTGTTAATGAATTATACATATTTTCAACCGCAGGATTATCTCCTACTAAAATATCGTTCCAATTCTTGCCTTCTCCTTCTATAATCAAAGGGTTCTTTATATCGGCATAAAATTCATATCTTCTTCCTTTTTTACTTCTATAAGTATCAGCTATATCGGCATCATCTGTTAAAAAGTTAATTCCAATATCGCCAAATTTATCTTTTTTAAATATCGTAATATCAGTAACTTCGCTACCGTGATAAACTACTTTCAAATTACCATCTTCATCTCTAACCTTACTATCTTTAAAATACTGTATTTGTTCTTCGCTTAATGTTCTTCCTTTATTATCAGTAGCACTTAATGAATATCTAATATCAGGATCGTTTGTAGGATTAAGATTGTCTACATTTTTAATTTGATTAGAGTTGAATACTACTACTTCATCTATACCTTTTTCTCCAAAAGTTTCAATTACTCCATCATAGCCTAGTTCTTGTAATATCTTTGTACTAGCATCTCTACCATCTCTTACATTTATTTGAGTTATAAAGTCTCTTCCTGTTGAATTTATAAATGGTTCTAAACCATATTTTTCAAATAATTCTGTAGCATCTTCATTTGCATAGAAAGGATTTTTAACATTTAAGTATACTTCTTTAACGTGTTTATTATTTCCCTCTGTTTCTTTAGAAAATTCTTCGGCTTTTACTTTATCAGGTGTGAAATAAAATCCTCTTCCATAAGCAGACCAACCATCTTCATACTGTTGTCCTGATTTACTTATATCAAAAGTATCAAATTCGTTACCTGTTCCGTGATACATTACAAGTAAGTTGCCATCTGCATCTCTTACTTTACTATCTTTGAAAAATTCTATTTGTGCTGCTGTTAGTTCTCTTCCTAAACTATCTACTTGGCTAGTTGTTTCTGTAGCAACTTCACCAACAGATACTTCATTGTTTGTATCTCTTGCAACTGCATTTTCTTTATATGCCTTTTCAAATGCTTTTTTAACCTTTAATAATTCTCTTGCTTCTTTACTACCTGCTGTAGCCATTTTATATAGGTGTTTAATCTCGTTATACACTTTCTTAAATAGGCTAGGTTTTTCGGTAGATAGGTTATTAATGAAGTCGGGATCTGTAAATAAATAATCTCCTACTAAGTCTGCTGTTAATTCGTTTTCTACATTAGCATCTTTAACATCTTTATATAGATTAGTTAAGTCGGCTAGTCTAGTATCATATTCGCCTTTAGTAGTAGCATATCGTTTTACTGCATTTTGTAGTTCTGTATAGAAAGGAGTACCTTCTAAAACGTGAGTTATTTCGTGTCCTACTACTCTGTTTAAGGCTTTAGAGGATTGGATATTTACTGCTATAGTACCGTCTTTTATATAGCCATTTACTGTTTTGCCTTCTACTGCAAAGCCTGATTTCTTTAAGTTCTCATTATTAGTAAAATCAAAGCTTATTCCTTTATCAGCAGCAATCTTTGCAACCATATCTACGAAGTCGTGAGTACGATTAGTGTTATTAAGTATTCCACTATCAATTGCTTTTTGTACTACTTCTTGTTGTTTCGCATCATATTTTGATAAATCTGCTGTAAAATTAACGCCTCTATTACCTTTCTCCTGATAACTTCTTTGTAAATAGGCATCAGATTGAATCCTTTGCCCCATTTCGCTCTGTAATTGAGTTTCTAGTGTATTTGTATCAATCTTCTTAACTTTCTCTCTAAGGGCTTGTAAACGCTCCATTTCCTTAACTGTAATTTCTGCGTTTGCTTTGTTTTCTAACTCTGCAATTTGGTTTTCTAGGTTAGTTTGGTTATTTCGGATCGTTTTTAGTTGGTTGTATGTATCTCCTCCAAGTGTTCTTTCTATTGTGTCTGTAGAGATATAACCTTTTTGTAAGTCCTCTTGTACTTCTTCCTTAATCTTATCTTTCTCTTTTTTAGATAGTTCGTTTCCACTCTTCTCAGCTTCTTCTATTCTATCCTCGACTACTATATCTACTACTGCTTGTTCATTTGCTGTTAATCCTGTATCGTAATCTCTTCCTGTTTTGATTGAGTTGATGGTTTTGCCGGCACTAAAGCCACCGCCTAGTACTGCTCCACCTATAAAGGCTTCTAAATAACTATCCATAGCCTCTTCACTTGTAAGCATTTCTCCCCAAGTCTTTTCGTCTTCATAAGATAGTTTTTTACCTACATTAGATATAACTTCACTTAAAACTTCTTCTCCACCCTCGCCTAATACATCTATACCAAATTTAGCTAGTGTATTAATTGTTTTGTTGGTTATTTTTTCGTTAAGAAGTTTTTTCAAGCCACCATCTAGTGTTTTACCACCGAATGAGATACCACCAGATATTTTTTCTGTTAGTATTTCTGCTCCGGCACTTACTAGCCCACTAAAAGCTGCTTCCCCATATGTTGCATCTTGTTGGAAGGCTTGTTGTGTTTCACCGCCAAATGATGTTACACCTGTAGTAAGCCACCACGGTACTCCTACTGCTTGTAATCCTACCGTTCCTGCTAATTGCCCTGCTGATTGCACTAGTGATTCTGATTTATCTCCTAATACTGAATCTCCTTCAAAATCTTCCCCTAGTATTTTCTTTGCAGCATCTACCAATGCCCCTTTATCTCTGGTTTTAATGAAGTCTGTTGCTGTTTCGCCTAGTATTGAAGTAAAGTTTTCGGGCGAAAGATTAGTTAAGAGATTGGCTATCTTACTTTCTTCAACCCAATCTCTTTTAATAAATTCCTTGGTGCTTTGTGCTAATTTATCGTTTCCTCTTAATTTTGCCATACCGCCCACTACAAATGCTCCGGTATCTACCACACCTTCAACTATTCTAGCACCGCCCTTATATACATCTTGTCTAACATCGTTAATAGTGCCTAAGATACTTTTAGATATATCTCCAAAATCATATCCATCTTCAAATGCTCCTTTACGAAACCAAGAACGCTCTTCTTCATCTTTTTTATTAAGATTTCCGATAGGTGCATCGAAGCCACTATTATAATTGCTCATATAGGTTTTTAATGAATCTTTATTACCACTTTGTATATCTTTTGCTAGGTCTAGTGTGTTAATGGTACTTGGGCTTACTTCGTAGTTAGGATCTTTCTTCTTCTTCTTTAACTCCTCTGCTAAAGCCATTACTCTATCTATACTTGCCATTTAACCACCTCCTATTTAATGCCTAGATTTTTCAATATTTTAGTTGCTTCTGATTGTGTAATTTTTCCGTTTGCTACATATGTTGCTAATAAAGTTTCTGCTGCTTGTACTTTATTCTTTTGAGCAGAATTATATAATGTTCTAGTAGCACTTAATGCTGCATTGTAATTAGAACTTTGTTTTGTAGCAGAATTGCTTGTTGATGTGTTGCCACTTGATTTATTAACTGATGAATTGCTACTTGAACCACTTGAACCTTTACTAACGCTACCACTACCACTACTTGCCTTTGACGCTGCTAATTGTTGTTGTTTAATACTGTAATCTAAGTCTGCTTGACGTTTTTGTTCTGCTAGTTGTTGTTTTTGTAATTCTAATTTTTGAATTTCCATAGCGTGTTCTTCTGCATCTTTCTTTTTAAGTCTTTCAATTTCTGCATTAAATTGTCTAATTTGTTCATCAAATTGTTTTTGTTGGAAAGCATAATTTTGTTCGTATTGTCTGATTTGTTCAGCAAATTGATTTTCTTGATTCATTTGAGTTAATACATCTTGCCATCTTGAATAGTATCTGTCCTCTGTTTGGTTTTGCATCTCTATTTGAGTTTGCAATAATGTATTCTTATATTGGAAGCCTGCTAGAGATAATTCTAATTGTGTTTGTAGTGCATTATATGCAATTTCAGCCAATTTACTGTTGTTGGCTAATTGTGCTTCCTTAATTGAATTGTCATAGTTTAAAATAGCCCTATTAAAACTCTCTCTTGCTGTTGCTACTCTGTTTTGGTATGTGTTGTACATACTTACTTGGCTAGATTCACTATAACCTGTGTTAGTTAAGCCGGTTGCAGCCATTTGTTCTGCGTTTGCTCCGTATTGGTTAGATTGTTTCTGCCAGTCTACATATGCTCCCTGTTGTTCCTTTGTATAATCCTTATTAGCTTGTTCTTTTTGTTGGTTTATTTGTTCTATTGTAAAATCAGTATTCTCTTGTTGTATTTGTTGTTGAGTATTAGCGTAATCCTTAGCAGCATTAATCTGATCTTGATAGAATTTATCACTCTGACTAATCATATTGTTATATGTATCATTTACATTGGTTAAGGCTGCTTGCTTTTCTGCTTCTACCGTTTGAAATCGTTCATCTTCATAATTTATATTGTAATTTGGTGTCGCCATCATAACCCTCCTATCTCTTTACATATCCGCCTATATAAGCCTCTAATGTGCTTGAATATAGGCTAAATGGTTTATTTGAACTGAATTTTAATTGAATTGATTTCCATTTTTTCTTTTTGATTCTACTTACTACATATCCTTTAACATTCTCATATGTATCTATTACTTCAAAATCACCGTTATCTATCTTAGTAGATACAGTTACTAAATCCCCTTCCATATCAATAACGCAACCTCTTTTATTAGTTGTTTTCTGATACTGAGGATAATTAAATTCATCTTCTGTAGTAGTCCAATATGAATGAGGACTTGCTATGTAATTTATATCTGTAATTGTTGTTTCTGCTAACAAATAATATACAGTTGCATTATGTTCTGATAACCACGCTTTGAATTTGTCTAATGTATTAACATCATTCCAAAAATTAATAGCCACCGAACCTGTGCCTACCCATATTCCGGCACTTCCACTCCTGTTAAAAGCGAAATAATCAGAAATAGCCTCACTTGAAACTAATACATTCGCAGGTTTAAATGAAAAATAACTTGTTGCTACTGCATAACTTCTTTTTTCGTCTATCAAAATGCTATCTACCTTTTTTATTAAATGTAGACCGTTGTTATCTAAATAAAGTTTATCTTTTACATTACCTACGCTTCTTAAATCATCATCTAAAGTAAATTTATACTCTCTACCGTTTATAGTAGTTCTGTACTTACCTGCTTTATATGTGTTTACTATTTCTACTTGGTTATCCGGTGTCGGTATTCCGTATTGTTTACTTTCTCCATATAAAACATATTCACCGTTTTCTTCTTTAAATGTTACTTCTGTATATTCACCTTTATCTATTCCTAAAGCATATATACCTTCATCTGTACCTAAGTAAAGAACTCCATCTTTTACCTTAGTACAAGTAATATTTTTATCTAGTTCCCAATAAAACCATTCGTATTCGTTATGGTCTTGGTTAACTACTTTTGCTCTACTATCTGCTAGGTATACTTTATTATCTATAATTACTAGTAAGTAACCTTCCCACTCTTCTAGAATCATATCTTTATAGTTCGCTTCACTTAGTAATTTGTTATCTATCATAGTACTTCTATGTGCTACTACCTGTTCTGTTGTTATATCTCCGTTTATTGCTTCCATTCCTCTATCACTAAAGAATGCTATATCATCATTAAAGTTAATACCTGTTGCTACACAACCTGTACTTATACTTGAATGTGAACTAGGATAAATCTTACCGTACTCTGCATCTACTACCGGATTGTGATAGAATACCGTTGTATTAGCCTGTGAAGGCTCTTTAAATACCCATAAAGCATTATTGCCTGCTACCATACTCTTAACCGGTGATAGGTCTAAACCTTCGTTATAGTAGTCTAAATCGCTACAATATGTCGGATCGTTTAGGCTACTGTGCCATACTGTGTTGGGATAATCCTGATTCCCACTAAAAAATACCCTATTATCGAATACCTGTAATAGAGTACATTTATTAATTCTATCCGCATATCCTGTTACTGTTTTCTTAAAAGTAATGCTTACATTATCTTGGCCGTCTGTTAATGGTTTAGGCGGAGCAGCATTAAACTTAATCATTCCTCTTGTAGTATCTATTGTATAATCTGTTGTCGCTACATCATTTACTGTTACTAATGGTGTATCGCTATCTATGTTTTGAGCATCTAAGTAATATTCCTTACTCTCTCCATCACCTAAAAATGTATTCTTTCTCCAAGCACTTAACATATTTACATCTTGATATACCGCACCACCGCCAGCTGGCTTCCTAGCAATACTTGTTGTAGGAATATATCCTGTTACCTGTCCTATTGTTCCACCATCATATCGTAAGTAATTAATACCATCTTTGATATAAAGTATTTGATTATATACAAAAGCATAACTTCTAGCAGGTTTCATACCTGTAAATAGTTCTGTTTTAGTATCTCCTTCTACTCTATATAACTTAGTACCACTATGTACTATCATCATTTCTTTATTGCCTACTCTATAAAAAAAGAGACCGAATATAGTATTGTCATAAGTTGCGACTAATTCTATCTCCGGTCTTGTTTCTATACTCTTGCCTAAGTTTTTATAATCTTTCCACATATTTAAACTATCAGGGCTTCTGTATAGTGATACTTCTCTATCTGTGAAGTCTACACCTCTGAAATCCCTATAGTCTCTAGTTATTAAACTACCACTTACTTGTGTTGCCATTTATATCACCTTCAAATTCTATTGCCCCTGTGTTGTATCTAATATCTAATTGATTCTTCATATTCTCGTATCTTGTTGCGTATACGTTACCATAAGCATTTGATACATCACTTTTAAGTAAGTCTGCTGCTACTCCATAAGGCATTATCTCTAATACATCATTTGATAGTTCAAATTCAAAATTATCCTTAGTCAAATCATTTATTTCCTCAGGGTATCTAAAATACTCTACTTCTAGTGTTCCTGCTTCTAAACACTTAATAATAGTTCCCTGTGCTTTATATTCGTAGTTAATACCTCTTGCTATATCTAATTGGTATATCTTATAGTCTGATGTTATATCATCAAATCTAATTAAATCCCCTTCATTTACTTCTAATTCTTTATAGTCGGGTATTTTCTTTACTCTTGATAGTTCGTTCTGTATTTGGTTAATTACATAATTTAGTTTAGCTGCAATATCAGGATCTTTAGTTAAACTTGTTTCACTATTATCTATCTCCTCGATTAATGATAAAGTTTTCTTCTTTATATCGCCTAATGTCATACTATCCCTCCTTTATACATTCTAATTCTTTAATAGCCTCTTCTACCGTTACAAATTGTTCTACAGGCTTAATATAACCTCTTCCTTCTTCTTCAAATATAAGTACATCGCCTTCATTTAAAGTAATTACAGTATGGTAAGTACTTGTATAGCCTTCTCCTTTTACTGTTGTCTTAGAATCGAATACTAAGTCTTTTAATGATTGCTTAACATTCTCATTCTCATACTCTAAAGTAGTATCTTTTGTTACTTTAATTCCTGCTAACATATCTATACTTGGTTTGCTTATAAACTTCTGCATATTATCTCTCCTTAAAAATTGGCACACCGACTAGGACTCGAACCTAGATTAATGGTTTTGGAGACCACCGTTCTACCTATTGAACTATCAGCATATAAAAAAGGAAGCCGAAGCCTCCTTATAATTAAGCCTTTACAGGTACTTTAACAACTTGGATTCTGTTTTCATCAATTACTTTAGATCCAAATGTATCTAAACCTCTGATGATATCTTTGAATACTTTTTCAGCACGTAATGCTTCAACTTCATTAATTTGACCTGCGAAAGCAATAGCCTTTTTACCTCTGATATCGCAATATACGTGAGTAGTATCTTTAGCCATGTTATTAGACATGCATACTTCCATACCGTCATATACACCAACGATACCTTTCTTAATGTATTCAGGGTTGTTAGTTGATAATGTAATTAATTCGTTTTTAAATACATTATAAACAGCAGGTGAAATTTCGATTACTCCTTCTTCATCGAAGTTTCTTTCTCTCAATGCAACGATTGCAGCATCAATAGCTTCTTTAACTGCTTCTTGTGTTAATGCAGTTGCAGTAGTTACATTAGTAGCACCTTTGATTAAGTTAGCAACATATGTATCTCTTTTAACTGCTAAACCGTGTACAGCCTTTCTTTGGTATTCTTCTTTTAAACCTGGCACTGATTGTGCTTCATTAATATCATCTACATAGAATGCGAAATAGTTTGCTTGGTCAATTGTAAGTAATTGTCCTTTATCGTTCATTTCTTCGATAGCTATTTCTGCTCCTGTGTATGCTCCGATTGTTGGTTCTCCAACTCCTAAGATTTTAACTGTTTGTGCATATTTGCAATCTCCTTCGTATGCTCTTAAACAGTTAGCTACTAATTTAGTTTTTAATTCTAGGTCATCTTGAATTTTTTTAGACCATATAGTTTGTATAAAATTTGTTACTGCCATTATTATCATTCCTTTCTTTTACTTGGGAATTACCATTTAAGCATAGATTGTTCTACTGCCTTAAATAAAGCAGGGTTTTTATCAAAGTCCTTCTTAGTGAATTTCAACGCTTCATCACGAGTATAGAAGTCTTTAACTCCTGTATCTTTGCTTGTGTTATTCTTCATACTTCCCATAGTTTCAACCTTTGGCTTAGGTTTATATTGTGTGTACATTTCGTACTTGTCTTTAACAGACATGCTAGGATTAAGTTTTGCAGCAAATTCGATAAATTCTTTATCTTCTAATGCCTTTTCACCTACTCCAATCTTTGCTAGTTCCTTTCTATCTTGTTCTGATTTTCTATACTCAGCCAATTTAGTAAAAACTAACTTCTCTCTAGGTGTCATATTATCTGCACCTAGTTCTGCTAACCTATCAGTTTCTTCTACCACTTCATCAAAGCCTGAATCAATAATAGATTGAGCCTCAGCATTAGCAAGTACCTTCATATCACTTTCGTTATATGTTGGCTCTGTAGGTATTTGAATACCTTTCTTTGTATAAAAGTTAGATAAGGTATCTGTGATTGTGTTTAAATCATCTTCACCTGTACCTGCTTTTAATACATTCTCTAATTTTCCGTATTTCTTATCATATTCTTTACGGATTCTAGCCTCTTTACGAGCGATCTTCTTTGCTAGTAGTTCATCTACTCTAGCGTTAAGTTCTTCCTCTGTATAAGTTTTAGGCTCTTCAATTACCTCTTCGGTAACTACAACTTCTTCTGTAGGTTGCTCTACGTTTTCAGTAACCTCTGTTACTAGTTCTTTGTTATCTTCCATAACTAAATTCCTCCTATTTTAACGAGTTTGCTTCTCTCTTCCACATCTTTTA
>JAZTYX010000045.1:0-59603 GCA_045637095.1 Clostridia bacterium
CAATATTGAACAAGGGTTTAATGCGTTCTATAAGCAAGAACCAGTTAAAATAGAAGTTGAATTTGATTCGGTATATTTTAAACTATACATAAAAACATCAGAAAAAACGATGAATTTATCTGAAAGAAGTAATGGCTTAAGATGGTATTTAAATCTTTATGTGGATATATTATCACAGAATTATAAAAGCAAACATAGTGTATTTTTATTAGATGAACCAGGCGTGTATTTACATGTTAATGCGCAAAAAAAAGTATTGGAATTATTTGCAGATTTAGCTGGGAAAGGAAATCAAGTTATATATACAACACATTCTCCATATATGTTAAATACAGAAGATGTTATTAATATTAGAGCGGTACAAAAGGATAATGAGGAGATTACCAATATATACAATAATGTTTATGATTCGCAATTAGCAGGAGAATCAAAAATGGACACATTGACACCATTTTTGAAATCGTTAGGAATGAACTTTACCTTTAATTTTAAGGATAAAATGTTGAATAATAATATAATAACAGAAGGAATAACAGATTATTTCTATATAAAAGCAATGTTAAAGTATATGAATATAGATTCAAGGGAGGATATATCTATAATACCATCTGTAGGGGTTGATAATATCGATAAAATTGCTTCAATACTATTGGGGTGGGGGCTTAAATTTAAAGTTGTGGTAGATTATGACAAACAGGGAAACGATGAATATAAGAGGTTACTAAGCAAATTAAATTTAATCCCAGATGAGCAAGTATGTTTTGTGAACTGTAAAACACAAATAGAAAAAATAGAAGAAAAAGATTATGAAACAATCGAGTGTTTGGTAAGTAAAGAAGATTATGAATTATTGGAGAACCCATATATTCCAGATATAGAAGGCACCAAAATATTAGCGGCGAAAGAATTTTATGATAAAGTTTCTAAAGGGAATATAGAATTGTCTGAAGATACGATAAGAAAATTCACTCAGTTGTTTGTAAAGTTAGGATTAATAGAAAAGTAGTATGAAATAATACTTTTTTTACACATAAAAGTATCTTTTTTAGATACTTTATGGTATAATATTAATGCAAGGTATCTAAAATAGATACTTAAGGAGAAATATATGAGCATTGGAAATAGAATAAAAGAATATAGAGAAAAGCTAGGTATGACACAAAAAGAAGTAGCAGAAATACTAGGTGTAGAAGCAAAAGCAGTGTCTAAATATGAATTGGGTTTAGCAGAACCTAATATAGAGTCACTAAGAAGACTAGCAGATACATTTAAGATAACTGTAGATGAGTTAATAGCAGAAGAAAAGAAACTAGACATATCTAATGTAAACGTATTAGAAGTACTAAGAGAACAAAAAGAAATGAAACTAAAAGGTAATTTGTATTACAGAACTCAAATAATGTTTGCGTATAATACAAATCATATTGAGGGAAGTAGATTAACAGAAGACCAAACAAGGCATATTTATGAAACTAATACTATTTTGTTTGAAGCTAACACTGTAGCAAGTGTAGATGATATATTAGAGACAGTAAATCACTTCAAACTAGTAGACTATATGTTAGATATTGCAGATGAGGTGTTAACGGAAGAAAGCATTAAAAGGTTCCATAAAATATTAAAAGAAGGAACTATGGATAGTGCTAAATCTTGGTTTAATGTTGGAGATTATAAAAGTCTAGCTAACTCTGCAGGAGAATTAGCTACTACAGCACCTAAGAATGTAGAAAAGGACATGAAGAAATTATTAGAATGGTATAACTCGTTAGAAAAAGTAGAAGCTAAAGATATTATAGAGTTTCATGCTAAATTTGAAAAGATACATCCATTCCAAGATGGTAACGGAAGAATAGGAAGAATAATAATGTTTAAGGAATGCTTAAAGAATAATATAATACCATTTATTATATTAGATAAAGATAAACTTTTCTATTATAGAGGATTAAAAGAATACCAATTTGGAAGAGAAAAAGGATATTTAATAGATACTTGTTTAAACGCACAAGATCAATATATTAAATTAATTGAACTTTGCTTAGGCTAAACTTTAGACTTGCACACTGAAAAAATAACATATTTTCAGTGTGTGTGTAAAATAAATAAAAATGCATAAACACAAACACCCAAGAATTAATCTTGGGTGTTTTGTGGATAGTGTGGATACTTTCCACCCTTTTGCTTACTTTTTGGAAATAAGCAGAATTTCGCTTTCAGCATCAACAACATCTACCTGTGTGCAGCCATGAAGAAGCATAGACTCTTTCATCCAACCTAAGTTTAATGCTGTCTCACTCTCGTTGCAAGCATTGTTCTCGGGGTTGTATACGCCCTTTATAGGGGTGTAATTGCCGTTAGATACATCAATGTACCCGTTAGAGATAGAGAAGAGAATTACGCCTCCTGGCTTCACAGAACGGTATGCTTTTTCTGCAATGAAGTCCAGGTTGTTTCCAGCACAGTATGCAGCACGAAGGCTAATGAAAATATCATATTTACCTTCTTTAAGCTCTACCTCATCCATAGAAGCACAATGGAAGTCCATATGCGGGAAGAGCTCTTTACCTTTCTTGCAGGCATCTTCGGAAATCTCTACAACATCAAAAGACATTGTGTTAAAATACTTCTCGAAAATTATAGCAAGCTCAGAGCCGTTGTTTGCTCCAACAGCAAGAACCTTCTTTCCATCAAGAGGACCTAAGAGATGCACAATCTCATTTAAGATAATGCTGTTCCAGTTAGGGCAAACAGACCGGTAGTCTGTGGCATACTCGTATGCACCATACTTTTTGTTGAATGCATAAGACCTGGCATCTTTTGCAACTTCCAGAAACTGTTTATGGCTTTCAACAGGAATGCTTTTAAGCCAGTTTTCTACTGCTACATCCCAGTAAAGGGAAGAATCAAAGGTAAGATTGAAACCATGCGCTTTAAAGTATTCTTCAATGAGCGATTTAATACTTGCTTCGTACCAGTTGTTCATAAGCTATCTCCTTTATAATTATTTTGGAATATTTAGACCAATATATATTAACAACACAAATATTATAGCAAAAAACAGGAGAAAAGTAAACATAAAACGGTAGGAGAGTAGTTATTTAACACATTTACTTGCAAAAGGAATATAAAAATATTAAAATAATAGTAGTCTAGGAGGTAAAAATATGGATAAAATATTTAGCTTTATAGTAAACAGAAAAACAAATAAACTACTACTTTTATTAGGTAGCCCAGAAGATCCACAATTCCATAAATCTTTTTGGTATGTAGTAACAGGTGGTAAGGAAGATACAGATACAAATCTAGAACAAGCAGTAGTAAGAGAAATAAAAGAAGAAACAAATTTAGATGCGGTAGAAACACTTTATCTAAATTGGATATTTAAATACAAATCACTTGGAAACATTTGCACAGAATATGTCTATGTTTCATTTATAGACGAGGATAGTAACATCGTATTAAATGAAGAAAGCATAGATTACAAATGGTGCGATGTAGATGAATTTATAGAACTTATAGAATGGTCAGATGACAAAGAGTTCTTAAGAGAAGTTGTAAAAGCAGCATTAAACAAAGAAGTGTACATTAAAGAAGAAAAAGTAGACCAATACTTTTAATATAACAAAAATATAAATATAACAAAGTAAAAGAAGAAGGAGCACACAGTAGTGTACTCCTTCTATTTATTTTGCTTGTTTTTGGTATATTGGTATTTGCAAAGCATAGCGTTACTTCTTAATCAAGAAATAAAACTGCGTATGCTTCACATCGTTAACCGGAGCAGCCGAAACATCGATGAGTTCATAGCTGTATCCGAGGTTTGTAAGAATGGTTGCAATCTCGTTGATAGAGAAAAGCCTAATCTTGTGGTAATCCATATATTCGAAGTCTTCGCCGGTAAGCTTGTTATGAACCTCGAACTTAGGCTCCCATACAGAGTAAACTTCATCCACTCTGTTGGACACCCAGGATTCCCTTACGATAATACTATCGTTTTCATAGGTCTTATCCTTGACATAACCATCAATCCACTTGTCTATACAGTATCTTACATCGAAGATAACGTAGTCATTCGCATGCTCCAAGAGGTTCTTGATAGAACGCTCAAGGTCTTCAAGGGTAAGATTATACTGCAGTGCACTTCCAAGACAAGAGACAACGCTGAACTTTCTGTCAAGTGCAAAGTTTCTCATATCTCCGTGCATGAAGTTGATGTGCGGATTTTTCGCTCTGGCGATATCAAGCATGCCTTTAGAGTAGTCCAAACCAAAGATGTTGTAGCTTTCAGGTGAGAAAAAGTGAATGTGTTCACCAGTTCCACAGCCAACATCAAGGAGAGACTTATCTTTAGATTTGTCTACCAGAAGCTTTAAGAGTTCGTATTCCCGATCATAGGGAATGCCGGCGTTTATAAGGTCGTAGATTTCAGCAAGCTGTTCATACATAATCATCTTACTTTTCCTCCTTTATTTTGTTAATGCATTCTAAAAGAGTTTCATCGCTGTTAAAATACATCACAGTTACATCGGATTCGAGTTCGGCGTTAAGATGAGAGCTTACAACTCTTTCATCAATAAGGACGTAAACCGTCTTATGACTCCAAAGCCTATGAACCTTGGTATGGGCAATCTCGGTGAATACACCGGCAGAGAGACCAAGGCAAAGCATAACATCAAAGTTCTTGCTTGGCTGAGTGTTCATCTCTGCCCAACCACCGTTAATTTCTACTGCTTCATCGCAGAAAGAAAGATTACCAGTAATTGTAGGTGTATTTCCGTACTTGGGATAAAATCCCTTGATCTTGGTAGTTCTATTAGGAATAGAGTGAAGTGCTTTGGCAACATCCAAAGGAACTCCGATATCCGGAAGTACACCGATAGCTTCAAAGTGAGTGTTTAAGAATCGTGCTATGCTATTGATATACTTAGGATAATCAGCTTCGGTGATGTGACCAAACGTGTAAAGGTTCTTAATGCCATTGTTGCTAGGCCCGGCAATAAAGGCCGTAAGTTTAGTGTTGTTCATAACGCATCTCCTTGTAACTATTATATGCCCCAGGAAACGAGTTTGCAAACACAATTTCGCCGTGGAGTTTCATTATGGCTTTACCATATTCATAAAGAATAGGGTTGATGTGGAGAGATTCGTTCCACTCGCCATACTTAAGGTAGCAAGAAGACAGATACTTCTTGTTGAATTTGCTGTAGGTAATCTCCTTGCAGTGCCCGTGAACAATTACATCTACGTTCTTAAACTCGCTAAAGAGTTCATAAACGAGAGGAAATTCAGAGGTAGGGCACTTGGTACCGCACCAGTGTACAACACGGTTATCTACCTTAACGACAAGGACAATGTCCTCTTTGTTAAGAGCACCGACCTGCGCGCCAGTAGCAGTAACCAAGTAGCCCTCGGGGATGCGCTTAGCAAGAAAACCAGCAACATTGGAAAGATACCCATCATCACAAAGTTTCTTGCCGTTTTCAGCAAACTCGTTAAAGTATGCTTCAAGGATACTTTCAGGAATAGGTCCATCGCAGACGTTCTCATACTTAATCTTGGTGTAGCAGTGGAGAATAGAATCTACGATTTTTTCGTAAGGAGCCATGGTGGTCTTTACGAGATTTCCTTCATCGTCATAGATATACTCAGGGAAAATAACCTGAACATTTTTCTGACTCTGAAGGATACGAAGACTTTCCTGCAGCGCGAAGTTGTTCCAAAGGGAAGCATCCATAGCCGGTGCAATAATGCACTTAACACCCTTGCCAAGAGCGTTATGGATAACAGACAAAGGATAATTATCTGCAATGCCACGAGCAATCTTGTTCATGGTGTTAAAGGTGCACGGTGCAACTACCACGATGTCCTCTTCGGGAACAATGAGGTTGTTGGACTTAGAGAAATCACATTTAATGTGATACTTGAGACTCAAAGCCTCATAGTTGGGCAGTAAATCCCGACCCATTTCAGTGGGCAGAATCCAAATGTTAGGATTATATGAACTGAGCTGCTCAAGAAACAAGTCGAAATACTTAGTCTTGTGTGCTCCGGTAGGAACAAGGTAAAGAACTTTTCCGTCCAAAAAGTTGTTTTTCATAATAATCCTCCTTCTCTTAATAGAGATTAGAAGTAAAATTGCCTATTGATTTCGTATGCGATCGCGGCTGTTACAACCGGAAGGGTCAGGAAATCTACCGAGGTATTCATAGGCAGTTTTACCAGGTCGTCAAGCAGAGACTGCTTGTAGGTGGTTAAGCCAGATGATTCATTGCCAAAGACGATGACAATATTGCCGTTAGAGCAATCAAGCTCATAGAAAGACTTGGTTGCAGCGCCAGAGGTACCAACAAGGATATTGCCTTCAGCACGAAGTGTGTTAACAGCTTCTTCGAAGGTTTCAAAATGGGTAACCTTGGGGTAAGACGTGATGTTCCAAGAACGAATCTTGTCTACGATCTTCTTGTTATCGAAGGGAATGGAATTTCCCGCAGTGTAGATCTCACAGTCAAGAGCCGATGCAATCTGGATTACGTGTGCGATGTCATAAGGCGACCGAATGGCGTCATAGAGTAACTTAATCTTTTTCATAATGCTATATCTCCTTAAATTTTTTTATTAATGAAATAAATTGCCGTTTTGCCGTTTGCTGTTGCGTTGGATACCTGCTTAGGAAGAAGCTGGTTAATGTCGCCGATAGCATATACATTAGGAATGCTAGATTCCATGGTAAGCGGATCGACTACAATTCTACCAAGAGAGTCGGTAGCAATCTCAAGACCGTTAAGATACTTAAGATTAGGCTTCATTCCAATAGAACAAAACAGATAATCGCAAGGGATAGTGAGCGACTGGTTACCAACAACCATATCAACAGATTCGAGTTTGTCCTCGCCGTTAATTCGGTATACAGTAGCGCTCGTGATAGCCTTAACGCGAGTTTTAGCAAGTCTTTCAAGATACTTGCGTGTTGCGTTAAGAGTAGAATCGCGTTCTATCAAAGTAACATTTGCGTTAGTGTTGTTCGCAAGGAAAATTGCGGTGGTTGCGCCTGAATTTCTTCCACCTAAAACTACAACATTCTTGCCGGTGTAATCCAAATCTTCCTTACATACGAAGTTAAAGATATACTTGCCGAAGAACCTGTCATAGTTTTCAATGTAGAGCTTTTTAGGAGTAGTTCCAGATGCAATTACAAGAAATCTTGCAATATACGTAGAACCATCATCGCAAGAGATAACAAAGTTATCTTCATGTTTCTTAACAGCTTCTACCTTTTTAGGGGTGATTCTGATTCCTTTGGAATCAAGATGTTTCTTGAAGCTTTCAACAAGCTCCGTGCCAGTGGTGTTATATGCACCCAGATAACCGTCGACGGTATAGTGCTGGTTAATAGAATACTCAGCATACCATCCGGACTTGTTGTTCTCAAAGAGAACGAAGTTTAACCGGTTGTTTTCTGCATCAATTGCAGCTGCCATACCAGCAGGACCGGCACCGATGATTGCGACATCAATGAAGTTTGTCATATCACTTACCTCCTATAAGGATAAACGGGTCTGAAGTGATTGTAAGATGGATAGGATCTTCAGAAAGATACTGAATAATCTTCTGCTCATCTGCATCGGAGTAATCCTCAATATACGGATAACTCTTAACCACATTCAGAACGCTTTGGATGTTAGGAAACGTTCTTTTAATAGGGAGTGGGTAAATAGCGATGGTGGCAAAGCCAGCATCTTTAAGAAGATTAGCGTAGAAATCTGCGTTCCTGGAACGAATGAGCCGTCCGGGAAATAATTTAGAAATCTCAACCAGTCCCTTATATTCACCATACTCTCTAAGGAAGAACTTCCCTGTGGGTGTGAGTACTCTGTAGAGTTCGTCTGCAGAGAAACGTGTAACATTTTTTGCTGTAACCAAATCAAAAAAGCCGTCCTCGAAGGGGATGTGGTAGTTGTCGGCAAGGCGAATATCTATGCCTTCTAAACCTTTACCTGCATTTACCATTTCAATTGAATTGTCTATTCCATACAACCGTACGGGAACTAAGGAGTTCGCTTTAATTAACTTGAGTACAAAACCGTTGCCAGTGCCAATGTCTAAAACCTTGCTATCTGCCGTAATGTTTTTAACAATATGCTCCAAAAAAACATCGTTAACATTTAACGAGTTTTTAGAAGCGTTATTATTCACATCGTCACGTAAATGCACAACATGTTCGGTGTAAAACATAAATGTAGCCTCCTCTCATATTAATAATCGGAAACATTATATCACTTTTAACGCTTTATGTCAACTTTAATAGCGACTAATACATATAAATAATAAGCATTAAAACGTTTGTTGCTATGATTAATTTTTTATGGTATAAATATAATCATAAAGAGGGTAAAAATTATGAAAAAGAAAATAATATTTAGCATAGTGTTAACGCTTGTGCTTTTAATAAATATGTGTAGCATATTTGCTACTGCTATGTACGTGGTGCCAGAAGATTCAAGAGCAATAGCTCCTAAATATAATGTAACAAAAGGCGCTAATGGGATTTTTACAGGTAAAGAAACATTAACATTTTTAACAGATGGCGATGGCGTAGATTACAAAAGCATATATGTAGATCTTATTGAATTAGAATTAGGTGAAGACTATGTAATGGGTGGAGACAATGGACTGTTTAAGATAAAACCAGAGTTTCTAAAAACATTAAAAGATGGTAAACATGAACTTATAATAATCTATGTAGATGGATACGCATTAACAACATTTACTACTAAAGGTGGAGATGGTACAGCTAAACCAACTGTTCAAGATGCGCCAACGACAGGAATTATTACAACTGGACCTAATAGTTCAGAAGTACCAATAGGTGCCCTTATTGGGCCAACAGAAGAACAAGCTACAGGAAAGAAAAGTGCAAATGTAATGTTATTACCAATAGTTATTTTTGTGTTAATAATAGTAGTACTTTGCATTAAGAAAAATGGGAAAAACAAAAAGTAAATATAGAGGGGAATAAGGGTATATATGTTTAAATTTGAATTAGACGTTCTTTTGTTTTTGCAAAATATAAGAACAGACATATTAAATGTGCTATTGCAAGGAATAACAATGCTAGGCGAAGAAGTAGTTATGGTTTTAGTTATAGCAATATTATATTTCTGCATAGATAAGAAATTTGCACAAAAGCTATTTTTTGTAACAGTTTCATCAGCGGGTATAAATGGAATAATTAAGAATTTAGTAAGATTTCCAAGACCGTTTGCAACAGGCAAGATAATTTGCGTAAGAGAAGATACAGCGACTGGGTATTCATTTCCAAGTGGTCATACACAAACATTTGCTAGTATGAGCACAACGATTGCCAAAAAATTAAAAAAGCCGTTAGTTACATTTCTAGTTGGTATATTAATAGTTTTAGTAGCATTTTCTAGAATGTATCTTGGAGCTCATTATCCAAGTGATGTAGTGGTAGGTGCAGTGTTAGGTGTAGTGCTAGCTTTAATAGGGACAAGCCTTTTTGATAAAGTTGAAAACAAAAAAGTGTTATACTTAGCAACAATAATATTATTAACACCATTTGCTGTACTGTTTTTAATAAATCCAGATGAACATTTTGAAGATTTTTATAAAATATTTGGAATGTTAATAGGCTTTTTACTTGCAGTTATGTTTGAAGAAAAATATGCGCCTCTAGAATATAACGTCTCTTGGTGGAAAAAAGTATTAAGAGTAGTGCTTGGTGTTGGATTTGCGCTAGCAGTTAAAGAGGGCGTCAAATTACTTAATATATTTGATTCACTTAGAATGAACCTTGTGTTTGATGCATTTCGTTATGGATTATTAATATTTGTGGCATTAGGAATATGTCCGTGGATATTTAAGAAGTTAAAGATATAATAGGAGGGTAATATGAATAAATCGGGTAATATAGCAACAATAATAGGATCTCTTTTTGGAATAGCAACAGGGGTATGTATGTTTTATATATTTTCTAACATGGGAATATTAGAACATAGCATATATTTCTTTGCAATGCCAATATGTTTTTGCGTTGCAGGCATAATACCAATAATACGAATAATTATGACAAACAGCGTAAAAAACAAAGATGTTGTTGTAGAAGAATTAGGAGAGAATATAAATTTTGAAGGAATATATACAGAACTTCAAGATAAACATGCTTATGAATTAGACAAAATAAGAAAAAGAGTATTTCCAGCAATAATACTTGTAACTATTTCTGTTATAGGATTAATTTTAATGGGCTTTTGGGTGGATAAAGTGGATAAAAACCCAATGCTTATTTATGGAAAAGAGAATTTGTTAATAATTATACCAATAGTTATAGTAACACCATTCTTTGCAGCAGTATTTATGCTTTCATCAAGAAAAGGAGCTTATACAAGAAAATATAAAGATTTATTAGTAGCAGATTTAGTGCAAAGGATAAATGGCTCTCTAAAATATGAGAGATATAACGGAGAAATTAATCACAGATTAATAGGGAAATATAGAGATTCAAATTTTGATAAATTAAAGTTCAATAGATGGGATGCAGAAGACGCTATACATGGAAATATTACAGACAACTTGCATTTGGAACTTGCAGAACTTAGCATAGATCATGAGAGTGGTTCTAGAAAAAACAGGACAACGATAAATATATTTAAAGGTTTATTTGCTCGTGTGGAAAGAAAAGAGAACTTTAATACTATAATTAAAGTATTAAATGATAAAAACAAAGCATCTGTAAGTAATCAAGACAATTTAAGCGAAGTGAAAATGGATAGCACGGAATTTGAAAATATGTTTAATGTGTACTCAAATAATCCTGTTGTAGCGATGAGGGTGCTAACAAGTGATATAATGGAAAAGATTATAGATTTTGAGAAAAGATTAAATATACACTATGAACTATATATTTCAGGCGCAGAGATATATATGCGTTTGTTTACTAAAGAGTTATTTGAACCATCAATATTTAATAAAGATAAAGAAAAGAAGAATATGAGAATGTATTACGAAATATTAAATCTTGTGATAGATATGTCTAAAGAATTAGATAAGATTATATCTGAAGTCGAAGTTTAGTTATAGACAAAAAACAACAAAATGTGATAGTATCTTTTTAGATATATAAAGGAGATAAACATATGAAAAAAGAAGATAATGAATTTGAATTAATATACACAGATATTCGCAGAAAATATCAAGATAAATTTGATAAATGGAATAAGGATATTAAATTGTCAAAAATATTATACGCCGCGTTGGTAGCTTTTCTTTTAGTAGTTGTGTTAATATTATTTGTAACACCATTTAAAACTTTATTAGCTACAAATAAAGGTACTTTTTATGCAACAATAATTGCAATTGTAGTGGTTGCGGTTGTGATAGTGGCATATGCATCTTCGTTAAGAAGTAGATATAAAAAAGAATATAAAGCTACTGTTGTAACGGATTTGGTAAATAGAACAAATAGCAATTTTGCGTTTAGTGAGAAATGTGCAGATAATGGTGCGGGACTTAAGAATGCATATGAAGATGCGGGATTAGACAGACTTTCTCTAATGGGATTAGGTCAAATACTTTCTGGTGTTAGAAGAAGTATGGAAGTACAAACTCATAACTATATCGAAGGTACTACACAAACAAACATTATGACAAGAATGTCTGAAGTTGCTGTATATGATGTGAAGAAAATAACAAGAGTAGAAAACGGAAGCGTTTCACAAAGCACAGAAAGAAAAAATATATTTGATGGTTTCTTTGCACATGTAAGTATTCCTACTGCTGTGCCAGTAGATTTTAGTGTGTTTACAAATGATCCAACTCCAAGAGATTACTATAATGACGATGTTAGAACTAACAAAGGCGGACAAAGAGTGTCTATGGGAAATTTAGAGAGTTGGAGAGGTTTATGTGTGTATTCTGAACAGCCTGAAAAACTTGAAACTTATGCTACTGAAGAAATGGGAAGAATAATTAGAGACATGGATAAAAAATCTCTTATAAAAACAGATATTGCACTAAAAGGAAACAACATATATATAAGATTACATCAACATTCATTCATTAATCCAGATTTAAAAGATGAAAATAAGAATAAAGCTAAATTAAAAGCATGCTATGATATGTTAAACTTTATAGAAGAATTTGCAATAGAAGTAAATGAGACAAATAAGGCTAAAAAATAAATAAGAAAAAGCTGATGAATATATAATTCATCAGCTTTTTGTGTTACAGATACTTCACAACAGAAGTAGGATAGATAATTTCCTTACCAGACTTAAGGTCTTCAAGGTCTACCCAGCGAATAGGGTAAGCAGTATCTCCTTCTTCATAGTAAACTTCCTTGTAATCTTTTTCATCAAGAGTTACTCTGTAAAGGAAGATAAGCTCATGGCCTTGCTTGCCATCAAATGTGAAGATGTTTTCATCTACACCAAGGAACTCGCCAACTGTTACATTGGCTCCAATTTCCTCCATGAATTCTCTTTTAAGAGTTTCGTTACTCTTTTCTAAGAATTCGATTCCGCCGCCAATGGCGCGCCAGAAATGAATGCCTTTAACTTTGTCAAAGCCTTCGCTTGCCAAAACCTTGCCGTCACGCACTACTATTCCAAGTGCAATTGGTCTAATACCTCTGAATTTATCCATAAGACACCTCCGTTTTAAATTAACGAAAACATTATACCATAGGAGACATAAAAAAGCAAATTGGAGTACATATGAATTTTTCTTTAATAAAGTTCACAAACTATTTGCAAAAATATTCTTTAATGATATAATGAAAAATGTAATATAATGAATATAATAACGAAAGGATGAGATGAGTAATGAACTTTGAAGAATGGAAAAAATTTAAAGCCGGTAAATGGCAAGAAGAAATCGATGTAAGAAGCTTTATTCAACTAAACTATACACCTTATGAAGGAACAGATGAATTCCTTAAAGGACCAACAAATAGCACAATAAAACTATGGGATAAAGTGTTAGATTTATACAAAAAAGAAAAAGAAAATGGTGGAGTGCTAGATGTAGATGTTAAAACAGTATCTACAATAACAGCACATAACGCAGGATATATAGACAAGAGATTAGAAAAAATAGTAGGTCTTCAAACAGACAAACCATTAAAAAGAGCAATTATGCCTTTTGGTGGAGTAAGAATAGTAGAAAAATCTTGTGAAGCTTACGATAGACAAATGGATCCTAAAGTATCTGAAATATTCCACACAATAAGAAGAACACATAACGATGGAGTATTTAGTGTATATACACCAGATATACGTGCAGCAAGAAGCTCACACTTAATAACTGGTCTTCCAGATGGTTATGGCCGTGGAAGAATTATAGGAGACTACAGAAGAGTAGCTCTTTATGGTATAGATGCGTTAATAGCAGATAAGAAGAAATCTTTAGAAGCGTTAGATAGAAGAGATTTTGATGAAAATATATTAAGAGCTCGTGAAGAGACTTATGATCAAATCCAAGCTTTAGGTGAACTTAAAGAAATGGCAGCTAAATATGATTTAGATATATCTAAACCTGCTGCAAACGCTAAAGAAGCTGTTCAATGGACATACTTTGGATACCTAGCAGCAATAAAAGACCAAAATGGTGCTGCAATGAGTATTGGTAGAATAAGCACATTCTTAGATATATACATTGAAAAAGATTTAGCAGAAGGAACTTTAACAGAAGAAGAAGCACAAGAATTAATAGATCATCTTGTTATGAAATTAAGACTTGTTAGATTCTTAAGAACACCAGAATACAATGAACTATTTAGTGGAGATCCAGTATGGGTAACTGAAAGTATTGGTGGTATGGGTATAGATGGTAGAACATTAGTAACTAAAAACTCGTTTAGAATACTACATACACTATCTAACTTAGGACCTGCACCAGAACCAAACTTAACTGTATTATGGTCAAATAATTTACCAAGAGGATTTAAGGAATATGCAACTAAGATGTCTATAAAAACATCATCAATCCAATATGAAAATGATGACCTTATGAGAGGATTCTGGGGAGATGACTATGGTATAGCATGTTGTGTATCTGCAATGAGAATAGGTAAGCAAATGCAATTCTTTGGAGCTAGATGTAACCTTGCTAAAACACTACTTTATGCAATAAATGGTGGACGTGATGAGATATCTGGTAAACAAGTAGCACCTAAGTTTGAAGGTGTAACAACAGATTATTTATACTATGATGATGTACTTGCAAAATTCGATAACATGATGGATTATGTTGCAATGGTTTATGTTAAAGCATTAAATGCAATCCACTATATGCATGATAAATATTCATATGAAAAAATAGAAATGGCGTTACATGATGATGAAATCTTAAGAACTATGGCTACTGGTATTGCAGGATTATCTGTTGTAGCAGACTCGTTATCTGCAATAAAATATGCTAAAGTTAAAGCAATAAGAAACGACCAAGGTTTAGTAACTAGCTACGAAATCGAAGGAGATTTCCCTAAATACGGAAATGATGACGATAGAGTAGACTCAATAGCTGTAGATGTTCTAAAACGCTTTATGAATAAAGTAAGAAAGCAAAAAACATACAGAAATTCTAAACCAACAATGTCTGTTCTTACAATAACATCAAATGTTGTTTATGGTAAAAACACTGGAGATACTCCAGATGGAAGAAAAGCAGGAGAACCATTTGGACCGGGTGCAAATCCAATGCATGGTAGAGATACAAATGGAGCACTTGCAGTTATGAACTCAATTGCAAAACTTCCATACGAACATTCAGAAGATGGTATTTCATATACATTCTCAATAACACCAAGTACGCTTGGAGATAGTGAGACTACACAAGTTTCAAACTTAATATCTATGCTTGATGGATATTTTGCAAGAACTGGGCATCACATAAATGTTAACGTATTTAACAGAGAGCTATTAATAGATGCAATGAATCATCCGGAAAAATATCCACAACTAACAATAAGAGTTTCTGGATATGCAGTAAACTTTGTTAAATTAACTAAAGAACAACAATTAGATGTAATAAACAGAACAATACATGAAAAAATATAAGGAGTAATATGGAAAAAGTAACGGGGAGAATACATTCCTTTGAAAGCTTTAGTACAGTAGACGGCCCTGGGGTAAGATATGTTATCTTTCTCCAAGGCTGTCCTTTAAGGTGTAAGTATTGTCACAATAGAGATACTAGAGATGTACATTTAGGAGAAGTACACGATAGTGAAGCTATTGTAGAAAAAATACTTAATTACAGAGAATATATGGGAGAAAACGGTGGAGTTACTGTAAGTGGTGGCGAACCGCTTCTTCAAATGGACTTTGTAATAGACCTATTTAAGAGACTTAAGGCTGAAGGAATACACACAGCAATTGATACATCTGGATTTGTAGATGTAGATAAATTAAAGGATTTACTAGATTACACAGATTTAGTAATTCTAGATTTAAAAGAAATGGATAATGATACGCATAAAGATTTAATTGGAGTGGATAACAAAAAGATATTAGAATTTGCAAAACACATTTCGGATAAAGGTGTACCTATGTGGATTAGACATGTTCTTGTACCCACAATAACAGATAAGGAAGAACATTTACTTAAACTTAAAGAATTTGTTTCTACACTTAAAAACATAGAAAAAGTAGAGGTGTTAGGATACCATACTTTAGGCAGCGAAAAGTGGGAAATGATAGGAGATAAGTTTATGTTAGAAGGAATTCCTGAAGCAAGCGCAGATGATGTAAAAAAAGCAGAACAAATACTTGGAATTAAATAAAGAATGGAAATAAATCCATTCTTTTTCTTTTTATGTACTACTGTACAATTTTTTTGTTATGTGATATGATTTTTTAGAGGTGTAAAAGGATGCATCGTAAGATGGAGTCGAAAATCGGGGAAAAGATGATTTTATCTTTAGCAATAGCGGCTGCTGTTGCTGAGTTAATAAATGTAAGCAAGAATGTATTGGCGGACAAACCAATAATTAATATGATTAGCATAATATGTATTTTAGTATTTGGGGGATATGGCTGGTACAAACTTGTTGTTGAAAGAGGTATAAAACAGTACAACTTAAAGATAGAATCGACACAAAACAGAATAAAAACAATAGATTTTGATAAAACATATAAAAAATTAACAGCTGAACATAGAGATTATTTAGAAAAGAAAAGACTTGCTATAAAAGATAGATTGGTTATTAGACATGTAAGCATGTTAGTAATTCTAATATGCGTTATATTAGGATTGTTGGGTTTGTTAAAAGGCAATTTAGTAGCTGGTATGGATTTTTTACCGTTAGGATTACTAGGAGCTTTAGTTTTCTTTGCTACGTTATTAAATGGTCATAACAAGGAATTAGAATATAAAGCAGCATATAAATTAAGAGTGGTTTCTAATTTGTTAAAAGAAATTAATTCTAATTTAAGATACAGACTGGCAGATAAAGAAGACGAGAAATTCTTTAGAGAATATGTACCAGCAAATTTTGGATTAGTAGAGCATACACATGTGGATTATGTGGATAAAATCGAAGGCAAAATAGGAGAAAATGTACTAGACATATTAGAAATAATATTAGAGGCGGAAATTAAAGATGAAAACGGAAGCAATATTAATCTAAGAGTGTTTAATGGAATGTTCGCTAAAGTTCAAACATCAAAAGAAGGAAATTTCAAATTAAAAGTGTCTTCGGTTGGAGTGCCAACTAGAGCGGATATATATGAAGCTGGTTGTGAAAAAATAAAAATGGACAACTCTGTCTTTATGGATAATTTTGTAGTAGAAACAAATGAAAAGGTTTTAGCAGCAAGAATATTAACAAGCGATGTAATGACAATGCTTTTAGATTATAAGAAAAAGTACGGAATAGATTTAGATATGGCAATAAAAGATGGAGCAATATACTTCCTGTTCTATACGGGAGATTTATTTGAACCGAATGTGTTCAAAGATTCAATGCATAGAGAAACTTTACTTGTAGATTATTCTACATTAAAAGTGACAATAGAACTTATGCAAAAGATGGAAGCAATAGTAACTGAATTGTAGTTATAATTTGTATATAGGAGGAACATATGATAATTGTACTAACAGGAATAGTAATACCTATAATTCTATTAGTAGCAATGCTAGTTGGCACTTTAATAATATCGCCAGCGGTAATAGCAGAAAATATAGGTCAAATCTATCAAGCGTTAATAGCAATAACAATAATTCCAGTTGTTGTAATACTTAGTAGAGCAACAAAAGGTTATGTATTTACGAAAAATGTTAAGCTAAGAAATGCAAGAGAAGAGTTTGAAAAGATTTATGATAAACTATTAGAAATAGATAATCAAGATTTACACAGATTAAAGAAAATAGCAAATATTTTTACGGTTGTAGACATTGCTTTGGCATCAATGATGGTACTAGGAATAGTATTTGTAAAAATACCTGGTTATGCTATATCTGAAACGGTAGATGGAATAGTTAAGTTTATAGCGATGTTGTCACCATTCTTATTAGCAGGGATGATATTCCTAGGCGTTAAACATAGAAGAATATATAAAAAGACATATAAAGAACAAGTTATAACCAAGTTTGTAAAACTTGTAGATGAGAATTTAAGATACAGCTTATACGGCAGAGTCGGTGATGATATGAAAAACAAATATCTAGTATCAGACTTTGAGAAGAAAGCGTTCAATAGATTTTCTTCAGAAGACTATGTTGATGGTAAAATAGATGGGAAAATATATGCTGAAATTGCAGAACTAGATGTAGATTATGCATTCAAAAAGAAAAAACGTAAGTTTAGAGAAGATTTGTTTAGAGGTATGTTTGCGGTAATTAGATCGGAAAAAGATTTAAGTGCATGGGTAAAGGTAACAAAGAATAAATTCAAATTCTTTATGTCTAGAAATAAACTAGAGACGGATGATACACTTTTTGAAAAGATATTTGATGTATATACAGATAATAGATCGGTTGCGCATCAAATAATGCAAAAAGAAATGAGAGAAATCTTAATGAGATTCTATGTAGAATATGATTTAAGATTTGAAGTAATGTTTAAGGAAAATATAATATTCATGAGATTCTTTACTCCGTCTATGTTTGAACCAAAATTATTTGGTAATTCAATAGATAAAAAGCTATTATTTACATATTTTAATATAATTAAATTTATAAGCGAAGTAACTAATCAAATAGAAAAAGAATCAAAAGATAAAGAGGAAGTAGAAACACCTAAAAAAGAGGAAAAGTTTGAGCCTGTAAAAGGTATACCACCGCCAGTTAAGAAAGCGCAAGTAGTAGAAGAAAAGAAGGAAGAAACACCTGGCGAGAAGACTGAAACAAACGAAGTTAAAGAAGGTGTAAAACTTGAAAATTTAGAACCAATTCCGACAGCTACAATTAATTATGATGATTTTAATCCAGTAAAAGAAACAAAGAAAAGGAACTCTAAACAAACAACGATATAAGATAAAAAGAATATGTAAAAAAATGAACACATAAAATGTGTTCATTTTTTGTTTAGCTATTATTTTTTGCCTTGTCCATGTCCACGCATTGCGTCTAAGCATTCTATTGGAAGAGCAAATATTACTGTGTTAGATTGATCACTACTTAAGTCGTTTAATGTAGATAAAGTTCTTAAGTGTAATGCGCCTGGAGTAGCTCCCATTATATTTGCAGCCATTGCAAGGTTAGTTGCAGCTTCAACTTCACCAGAAGCTTTAGTTATAACAGATTGTTTTTCTCTTTCTGCTTCGGCAACTTTAGCCATAACTCTCTTCATTTCTTCTGGAAGAGCAACGTCTTTTAATTCAACGTTTTCAACTTTTATTCCCCAAGGATCAGTTGCTGCGTCAACTATTTTACATATTTCTTGGCTAAGTTTTTCTCTTTCTGTTAATAATTCATCAAGAGATACAGAACCAACTATATTTCTCATTGTAGTTTGAGCAAGTTGTGCAACTGCATAGTTGTAGTTTTGAACAGCAAGTACTGCTTTAGAAGCGTCGAATACATTATAATAAAGAACAGCGTTTATTCTTATAGAAATGTTATCTTTAGTGATTGCTTCTTGTTCTGGCACGTCTACTGCTTTAGTTCTTACATCTATTTTGCTATAAGAATGTATAACAGGTAGAATTATACGCCAACCTGGACCTAAAACTCTAGAAAACTTACCAAATGTAAATAATATACCTCTTTCATATTCGTTTATTTGTCTTATTGAGAATAAAATTATTATACCAATAAGAGCTATAAATCCTAAAAACATATTAATACCTCCTATATATACTCACATTATATTATATGTAAAAAATAAAGTAAATAGATTTATAAAAAATAGATTGTATATATAGTAGTCGTATGGTATAATTCACAAAGCAAAATAGCAAAAAACTAAATTTAATAATGAGGTGGCATATGAACAAAAAACAATTTACACAGTATGTAGAAAATGAGATGGATGGTCTTACTGATGAGCAAAAGATTGCTTTGCTTCGGAAAATGGAAGGCAATTGGATTCCGACATTGCTTAAAAAGTATCATAAGAAACTTGGATATTATGTAGAACCGAAAGAAAGAGATGCGTATGTTCTTTGCGAAAAGTGCAAGAAGTACTATTCGAAACAAAAAGTAAAGAGTGAGTATGTAAATGAAACTAGGACAGAAACGACATTTACAGACGCGGGTTATGGAGATGACGACATGATTGGTGATGTAAGGTATTTTGTAGAATACAAAACATGCCCAAGATGTGGTCATAAGCAAGAAATCAGTAAACTTTATATGGAAACAAAAAACGAAAGAAGAGCAAGAGGATAAAAAGGAGTGCAAAAGCACTCCTTTTTATAATGTAAACTTTATATATAAAAAATAACCGTACAGATTAATCTGTACGGTATATTTTGGAGCTGAAGGTCAGAATTGAACTGACGACCTGCTGATTACAAGTCAGCTGCTCTACCAGCTGAGCTACTCCAGCTTACAGTGGTGACCCGTAGGAGAGTCGAACTCCTCACTCCGCCGTGAAAGGGCGATGTCTTAACCGATTGACCAACGGGCCATGTGGTGAGCTATCCGCGATTCGAACGCGGGACAACTTGATTAAAAGTCAAGTGCTCTGCCAACTGAGCTAATAGCCCACTAAACACTGCTCTATTAGTTTACAATATTTTTATTCAAATGTCAACATTTTATGTTAAATTTATTAAAAAATTTAAATCTGGTTATTTTACATATAATTACAGGGGGATGTCGAATAAATTCTAGTTTTGTCAAAAGTGTTGCGTTGCTAGTAAAAAGTCTATATATTTTAATCGGGTGATAGCTTGTTAAGTTGGTATTTAACTATATCTTTAATTGTATTTATTATAGTAGATTATTTAGCAATATATGATTTTTTAGATTCTAAAATCTTGTATACATCTAGTGGAAGTAAAATAAATTATGAAAAGAAAAATATTAACAAAGATTTCTTTAAGGAATTAATTAGTTTTAATTATATAGATTTATTAATATTATTTTGTATTGTTTTAATTTTTTATCTTATTCTGTTTGGAATATCTACATATATCTTTAGTATAAATCCACTAAATTTGAATGTCGGGTGTAAAGTTATTAATTTAACTGCGTTGTTTTCAGAGAAACTTAAAATACTTAAGAATATGTATAATTTGACTGCTTTCTTTTTTTCTTGTGTACTAATCTGGAAATTCAAAATAAGAATATTAACTGTCGTTAAGCGAAATATAAAAGAGATGTTAATCAATGAAAAAGATGATGCTTGCAATAAAGATATCATATATGACATAGCATATGACGAAAATGATGAGTGCATAAGTATATTAGAAGATGCGTTATACCAAAATGTATTAATTACTGGAAGCATCGGTAGTGGAAAAACAAGCGGGGCTGTTTCGAGATTAGTTTATCCTTTATTAAAGAGTGGAAAGGGTGGATTAATACTAGATGTAAAAGGTAACTTTGTGGATAGAGTAGAAGAAATGTGCAAAAGATGTGGTAGAATAAGTGATCTTAAGGTAATATCTAAAACGTCTAATGTATATTTTGAAATATTAAGTAATGATGTAAGTTCATTAGAATTAGCTAGTCGTATAAAACAAATATTAGAATTACTGTCTACGAATAATAATAGTGATTCATATTGGTTAGATAAGGTAGAGAATTTTCTCTTAAACATATTTGTTTTAATGAAGTATTTGGACAAGTTTAGTATGTTGGAATTGCATAGGCTTGTTACTGAAGAAAAATATTTGCAGACTTGTTTGGGTGTTATAAAAGAAAGGGTTGTTAAAACGCCACCAGATGACAAATTAGCCTTCGAAATATCGAATATGATTAATTTCATTACAAAGGAATTTGAATTGTTAGATTCGAGAGTAAAGGGTATTATTAAATCTGAAATAACAAGATTTACTATACCGCTTGTTACAGAATATGATGTATATAATCAATTTTGTAAAAAAGGAGTAAAAGAACAAATCGTTTTTGATGAAAAAAGTATAGTTGTATTAAGTGTACCAATTGGAGAAAATAGGACACTTTCTAAAATTTTAGCTATAATATTAAAATTAGAATTCCAAAAATTTGTTTTATCTAATATTTCTAATCCAAAATCTGTATTTTTTATAGCTGATGAGTTCCAGGAATTTTGTAATGCGGCGGATAGTAATTTTTTGTCTTTATCTAGAGAAGCTAAATGTATAAATATAATAAGCACACAGAGTTATTCTTCATTAAAATCTACATTAAAAAATGAAGAGAATACAAGAGTAATAATACAGAATCTTGTAAATAAAATATGGTTTAGGAATGATGATGTATATACAGTTTCAGAGGCCATAAAACAGCTAGGAAAAATCAATATAGTTAGAGAAAATAAAAGTGTAAGCGAATCATCAACAGAAAGTAAAAAATATATGTTTAGGGATGGCTTTAGGAATGCTAAAAGTAGTATATCTAAAACATTAAATTATGTAGAAACAAAAGAAAATGAATATGATGAAAACTTCTTTACGAGAGAATTGAAAACTTTTGAAGCATTAGTACTGCTTATGGGTAAAGAGGGAATGAATGAACCGAAGAGAGTTATGTTTAAGAGGTGGAATTAAATGAAAAAACATATAAAAATATTAGTTGTAATTATGATGGTGATAGCCATGATAATCAATATTGCTAATGTATATGCAGCGGCGAGTACTCCTACATTAATAAATAAACTTAATACTGCATTGAAAAAGATATTAACGTATTTAGAAAAATTAGCGACTCCAGCAGCAGGTGTTGCGATAGCTACAGGAGTGATGATACGCAAACTTAGTTTTGGCGATGAGGAAAAATTGATCCTTGGAAAAAGGACTATAATAAACGCTATAATAGGCTATTTAACAATACAGTTAATAGATTTAATAATTAAATTTATTGAGGAAATTGTATAATGGGAGAGAATGTACTAAACAATCTTAACCTTCTTCTAGAAAAGTTTTTTGGCACGGTAGAGTCTGAAGTGTTTGTGATTTTAGATAGATTATATAAAATTACACCAGACATATTAAAAGAAGAGCCATTAAAGAGATTTCAAACAAAAGATATTAATTCAAATATACTTTTAATTCTAATAAGTGTTTCAATTTTGTTTATAGTTTTTTATTTAGTTACATATATGATATCAATGTATAATGGTTCTAAACAGGAGAATGTATTTAAGTTTGTTTTTAAGTTATCTGTATTTTTAATTCTTAGTTCATCAAGTATGTATATAGTAGAAACTGCATTAGATATAAATAACATGCTTACGGATGTTATTTTAAGTATGGGAAAAGAACTCTCAAAAAATGAAATATCTTTCGAAAGTCTTAAAGAGTGTATAACAGATGTAGAAAAACAGATGTCCAATGATGCAGTGTCTATAGATGGTATTATTAAAGGTGTAGTCTCTTTGGGTGCATCGTCAATATTAATAACTCTTGCAATTAGGTACGTAACAATTTTTATTTTAATATTATTAAGTCCTATCGCAATTATGTTTGCGGCATCTAATAACACTTATTCATTATTCTTCACATGGGTTAAAACATTTTTAATAAATATTCTTACGCAAAATATAATAGCGGTTATATTAATAATTCCGATTTCCTTCAAAAATACAGATGAATTGATGTATAAAATAGTGTTAGTTGGAAGCATATATTTGCTTTATAAAATAAATACATTTACGAGAGAATTAATAAATATATCTGGAGGCGTAAATGGACGAAAAAGTTAAGGTGTATAGCGGACTAAAAAGGAAGAATAGATTCCTTGGTATTATAGATTATAAAACATTAGTAATACTTCTAGGATACATGTGGATTGTGTGGAAAATAAGCGAAAAAATATTTAGCGGTTTAGTATATAGAGGATATTTTTGTGTATTTTTAAACACACCTGTAATAGGCCTTGTTTATGCTAACAGAAATGAAGAAGACATATCACATATAATATATGTAATAATTAAATTTATTGTCTCACCTAAGTTGTATGTATGCAAACTTAACCATAAAAAATATTGGCGAAAATAATTGTTGTAAATTATAAAATATAATGGTATAATTGCACCATAAAGGAGAGTGAGTCATATGAAATTTGTAGAAAAGTTAAATAGAGAAGTAATGGATGTTGAATTACCGGGTATTTTTGTAAATAATTGTATGACATCACTAGACGAACTTAGTTTAAAGTTATACATATATATTAAATTTTTAGCAAAAAACAATATGGAATTTGCTAGGGCAGATATAGCTAAAAAACTAGGTGTAAAAGTAGCAGAATTAGAGAAAGCATTTGATACTCTAGAAGCAGAAGAACTAGTAATAAAAACAGTTGATGGTTTTGATATTCTAGATGTTAAGGAACAAGAATTAAATAAAATATATATACCTAAATTAGAGCCAAAAGTAACTAAGGTTAAAAGCGATGTTGAGAAGAAGAGAATTGCTGCAGCAAACGCTATTAATGAAAGCTTCTTCCAAGGTATTATGGCATTATGTTGGTTTGTGGATATAAATACGTTATTTGAAAAATATGGATTTGAAGAAGAAGTTATGATTGCGTTATTCCACGACTGCGCAGAAAGAAGAGCATTAAATAAGAATTACGTGTTTAAGGTTGCAGAATCATGGTATAAGGGTGGAGTAAAGACTTTTGCAGATCTTGAAGATTATTTAAACGAACAAGATAAACTTCAACAAGTGAAGAGAAAAATTAAATCTAAATTAAGATTAAATAGAGCGTTTACAGAATACGAAGAAATATATATATCAGAATGGATAAATAAATACGGATATACATTTGATGAAATAGATTATGCAATAAAGAAAACAGTTTCTAAAGGTAATGCGTCTATAGGATATATAAACGGCATTTTAACTAACTGGTATGAAAATGGATATAAGACTTTAGCTGAAATTATAGAAGCAGAAGGAACTGTGACAAAACAAAAGATAGTAACGGAGACACAAAAAGCCTCTCAAAGTAAAACATTGAAACATAAGAATTACGAACAAGATAAAGCAATAGATTGGAATCAATATTACGATAATATGTAGGAGGAATTATGAATTCATACATATCTAAAGATTTACAAAGAGAATATGATTTAAAAAGACAGCGTGCTATCAGTGAAGCGGAAACAAGAAAAAATGAATTGTTAGATAGACTTCCTAAGTACGGGGAACTTTTAGTAAAAAAGAATATGATAGCGATAGATATGGCTAAAACTATGCTAAAAGGAACAGATATAGATAAGCAAATCGCAGAAGACAACATGAAAATAAAGCTGTTAGAAATAGATAAGCAAATAGATGCGCTGTTTGTTAGTGCAGGTCTTCCTAAAGATTATTTATATCCAAAATTTGAATGCTCAAAGTGTGAAGATACAGGATTTATAAAGCTTGGAAATAAAGAAAGTAGATGTTCATGCTTTACGCAAAAAGTAGTTAATATAACATATAAACAAAACAATATGTTAAGATTAGAAGATGAGAATTTTAATACTTTTGATATAGCATATTTCTCTAATAAAGTGGACAAAGAAAAATATCAATCAGACAAATCTCCACTTCAAAATATAGAAGAAATTAAAAAAGTTGCAATGTCTTTTGTAGACAACATGACTAATCCATGTCAAAAGAATTTGCTGTTTACAGGAAGAGCAGGGACTGGAAAAACATTTATGAGTAGTGCTATAGCTCATAGTGCGGTTAATAAAGGATACTCTGTACTATATCAAACAGCACCACTTTTAATGGATATGATTATAGAAGCTAAGTTCGGTGGATATAAGGATGAAACTAAAAAAGAACAATATAATAGAGTGTTTGATGTGGATTTATTAATAATAGATGATTTGGGAACAGAAAATTTAAGTAATAGTAAATTTACAGAGTTGTTTAATATAATTAACACACGCTTACTAAAGGATAAGAAAACAATAATATCTACAAATTTAACACTTCAAGATTTGGCAGTACAATATGATGATAGGGTAATGTCAAGACTTATAGGTAATTATACAATCTGTAGGTTTTTTGGTGAAGATATTAGACTTAAAAAGAAAAGAATGTGCTAATATAAATAATAAATATAATAAACAATAAATAATAAAAAATAACAACCACAAGGTTGTTATTTTTTATTTGTTTAATTTTGCCTTAAATTTATTATTATTATATAAAATTATTGCTTTTGTGATAGTTTTATATTATTCAACAAAACTATCTTTTACATCTTTAACAAATTTTTTAACTAGAGATAATTGTTTATCTGTTAATTCTAGTTCGTCAGCTTCGCAAACTTGGCATGTTAAAGATTCAGCAAATAATACATCTAAACTAATACCTAAAACATTAGATAATCTAATAGCTGTTGTTATACTAGGCGCTTTGATGCCTCTTTCAATATCGCCCAAGAAATTTTGTGAAACACCAACTTCTTCAGCTAAAGCGTATTGAGTTAAATCTAATTTTAATCTGCCTTGTTTAATTCTTTTGCCTAACATTTCTAAATTTAAATATGATGTCATTTTTTATCACCTCACACCTACAGTATAACTATACACTATGTGAGTGTAAAACAAAACAAGCACTTTGTGTGTAAAGCAACACAATTACGACTAATTTAAATAAGAAATAGCATTAGCTGTAGCAAAATCCTTAATATGAGAGATGCTTACATCTATAATTAAGTTGCATTCTTCTTGCATTTTGCTAATATTAGGTTTTAGTATGTTAACAACAGGTCTATTTTTATTAGTTTTATCGTTTAATATTTCTATTTCACTTAGACTTACAGTGTTATCTATTTTTGAAAGGCTTTTGTAAATTGCTTCTTTTGCAGCAAATCTTCCTGCGTAGTGAATAAAACGTGTAACATCTGGTTTTTTATCTGCATATTCTATTTCAAGGGGTGTAAATACTTTCTCCTTAAATCCAGGGGTAGATAGTATTGCTTTTTTTACACGCTCAACTTCAATTATATCTGTTCCACAAAAATAATTCATAATTCCTCCGAAAAATCTATATAAATTTTAACATAATACTTGCAATTTTTCAATAAATATATTATAATACTATTCGTATCGGGGTGTAGCTCAGTTGGTAGAGCGCGTGGTTTGGGACCATGAGGTCGCAGGTTCGGGTCCTGTCACTCCGACCACATTGAAGGCGAAAGCCTTCTTTTTTTGTTAATAAAACCCCCAGATTTTCTGGGGGTTTTATTAATCTATTGTATCTATAAGCATATTGTTTACGTATATGCCAACAAGAACCATCTTACCATTTTTAACTCTTACTTTAACATAAGCGTTATCTATATTGTCATTAAGATATTTCTCTGCTGCTAAAGATTTGTTTTCGTTCATATAATATCTTGTAGGAGTTTCGATAGAATACTCTTTAGCCCAAGAATAATATGAAGCAGTTGTTTCATAGTAATTAGTTGTATTAGTTGGACGTTCTTTGCTAATGTTTTTGAAATATGCAAATCCATTAGGACGTACGCCTATAGTAACAAAGCATGGATCGTTATAATCTAGTTCTAAGAAGTTAGAATATGCAGGTACTGCATCTTCTTTGAAAGTTACGCGTAGGTAATTTCCTCTAAACATATCATATGGATCGTATGCTTGTACTTCGAAGATAAATTCTGTTCCATCCTTAAGTGTATTTGAGTTTATAGCTATTGTATATATTGGTATAAAGAATAGCATAAACGTTGTAATTACATAAATAACAAATTTTTTGAACGGTAATTTAATCATTTTTATTACCTCCAATCTTTTTCTTAATAACTTTTCCACTTAGCAAGAAGCATGTACCAGCTATTAAGAATAATACACTCTTAACACCAAAGCTTAGTTCTGCGCTAATAAACCTAAACATTATTATTAATAGAACTAAAGACACACCTTGTTTGATTTCTGGGTAAGAATTCATTTGGTTTCCAATAACAATCTTGTATATTCCAAGGCAAATTGCAATTAGATTTACCAATACAAATAAAAGTTCCGCTTGTATACCAGAAAATTGTGCTAATGCTATAAATGCAAATACAAAATATTCTTTTGGATTTTTATAAGCTTCAGATAAGTATACAAATACGCCAGCTAAAGCTGCAAATAACAATGTATCAATATGTATAACTAATTCTTCTGTAAATTCTAGCATTTCTGCACTTGTACACGATAGTAACATGTAAAACATAAATGCAAAAGATAATACTTTGTTTAATGGATTGTTCTTATCAAATAATGTTTGAGTTAAGAAATATAACATGTATAAGTACATTAGAATAGATTCTGGATTTATCCATTCTTTGTGTGATATAAACAATGTAACAAGTATTACATTTGTAATCCACATTAGAATGTTTCTATCATCGTTTTTGTCTTTTCTGTAATTAATAAAGTTAGCTATAAGTATAGGTAAAGCCAATATAAATGTTTTTAGTAATGCTTCACTTTCAGCTGTATATGAATTTATAGCTACAAGCGAATATATTACAGTTCCTACGCTATATACAATAACTGAAAGTTTGTTAAATAATATAAATGCAATAGGTAAAAACATTAACAGAGATGTAAAGAATAATTCATATATTTCTGTTTGTATATGGAATATTTGTGCTATAAGTGAATTTGTTGCCAGTATAGATACTGGTGCAAATATACTTGTATATAATTGTAACTTTTTATTTCCTTTATGCATATATTCGTGCAACATATATGCTGTTATAGCTATAGGAATAAAAGAAATAATAACCTTTATACCCTTGGCTATATTGTTCCAATTCATTGCAAATAATGTAATTATACTAAGTGCAATTAAGAATATGCCTATTGCACCAAAAACAGTGGACAAAGATTTACTTTCTTTCTTAGTTCCAAAATGTTTTTGTGCGGCAATAAATTGTACATCTGTAATAATACCATTATCTACAAGTTCGGTTAATTTAGAATTCAAAAAATTGGTTTCTTTTTTATTCATAATTCCTCCTTTGTAAAATACTTACCTTACAGTTGAGAAGGATTTTGATATAACTCTTCTAAGTTAGTTATAAAATCTGTGTATTCTTGATCTTCATAACCAATATGGATTACTTCGTCTATATCATCATGGTAGAAAAGATATTGATTTCCAACGCCGATATTGCCCATCGGATATGGAACTGCAATATAATCATATTGATCGCCATCTTCTAATCCATTAGATTGTAGTATTCCAAATATCATTAATTTTTGTTCTGAGTCATCTAGGGTAACAATTGAACCTAGTGGCAATAAATCACTAATATTTCTCATATAATACGCCTCCTATTAAGAAATAATTCATCAATTTCATTATAACAGAAAACGAATAAATATGTAAAGCGTAGGACTAATATTAATCGCTCTTTTTAGTTTGTGTATATCTTAAGTTTGTGGTATAATATATATATGAGGTGGTAATATGTTAAGCAGAGTAGAAATTGTAGAAATTTTAACTAATATGACTACAGAAGAAAACAAAGGAAGAATAGAAGAATTAATGGGTAAGATAGACAGAATATCTGATGAAGAACTAGAAAAAATATTAAAAGAAAGAAAAATAAAAAGCGCAAAAGATGTTAAAAAAGTTGTAGAAGGTAAAGAAAAGAAACCTATAATGACAAGACATAAATTTGAAAAACTAAATGATGTAGTTTCATTTGGTATAACAAATGAAACGTTACATGTTCATTTGGTTCCTAAAGATGCACATCACATGTTAACTAGAGAAGGACGCAAGGAAGCACAAATGGCTTTAATAGATGCGATGGAAAAAATAAAAGAAAAACTTGCTGGAGACAAAAAATACGAAAGAGTACAACATGTTTATGCAGTATCTCCAATAATGACAGGAATAGTTTCCAGATGGTTTAAGGAACTTGGTTTTGATGTAAAGACATTACCAATGGAACAAGCAAAAGAGGATGAAGAGTTAGCAAAATTCACTGAAAGATTTGATGGGGCACAAAAGTTGGGAAGAGCAAATTTAACTAAAGAAGAACTTATGACGGAAGAATGGGAGCAAAGAAAAGATGAAACAAAAGCAAAACTTGCACCATCAAAAGACGGTGGTTTAATAGAAACACTTCAAACAATGACAAATACTGACCAAGAAATAGTAGAAGCGTCTGATGAAATAGATGCAAGAATGCCAGAAACTCGCGAAGACAGAACAGAAGTTATAGAATAAATAATCAAAATAAAAAACGGAGATGATTCTCCGTTTTTCTTCGTTTTAAACTAATATAAATTAAGTGTCCGAACTAAGCAGGGCTTCTATTAATGATAGTGTATTGCTAGCTTTTGCCACGTGAATAGTGTGGATAATGCCAACGTTATTTGCACCAGCGATGTTTTCTAAAGTATCATCAACAAAGCAAATTTCTTCAGGCGAAACCGCAAGCTTATCCATCATTTTTTGGTAGAATTCAGCTTCTGGTTTAACCGTGTTTAACTCTGCTGAGATAAAAATTTCATCAAATAAATCTTGTCCAAAGGCTTTCAAAATAAATTCTTTAACACAAGATATGTGGTTTGTAGCAACTACAAGCTTGATATCTTTGTGTTGTTCTTTGAACTTGCTAAGTTCACCTAATGTTATTTTTAATGAGTAGATTGAACTACATATATATTTACATCTTTCTTTAAGACTGTTAATGTCCAGATTTGGAACGATTTCAGTTGCTTGACTTGAAAATTCAAAATCGCTTTTGTTTTTACCAAACAACCTTTCTAGTTTTTCATTAGTTTTATCTAAAACGAAGTCGTTTTCTTTTACAAGTACCCCGACTAAATCGAGTGCGATAACTTTTATCAAATTAATCACCTTGCTAATCATTATACCACAAAAAAATAAAAATGGAATATCAAAATCAAATTATGTGAAATTAAATTAAATATTAAAACAAAGGCTTTTGCAGCAAGCTTTTTAATTGACAAACTGCCTATTCTATGAGATAATTATATGCAGTGAAAAAGGTGTAAAAACATCGTGAAACAAGGAGGAGTTAATATGACAGAAAAAGAAAAATTTTATATAACAACAGCGATAGCATACACGTCTAAAAAACCTCATATAGGAAATACATATGAGATAATTTTAACAGACGCTATAGCGAGATTTAAAAAGATGCAAGGTAAAGACGTATTCATGTTAACTGGAACAGATGAACACGGCCAAAAAATACAAGAATTAGCTGAAAAAGCAGGAATCGCTCCAAAGGCATATGTAGATAATGTTGCAGGAGAAATAAAAAGAATATGGGATTTAATGAATGTAGAATACGATCATTTTGTTCGTACAACAGACGATTACCATGAAGAGACTGTACAAAAAATATTTAAGAAACTTTATGATCAAGGGGATATATATCTTGGAGAATATGAAGGAATGTATTGTACTCCATGTGAATCATTCTTTACAGAATCTCAATTAGTAGATGGAAAATGCCCAGATTGTGGCAGAGAAGTTAAACCTGCAAAAGAAGAAGCATATTTCTTAAAATGCAGCAAATACCAAGATAAATTAATAGAGTACATTGAATCACATCCTGGATTTATTGAACCAGAATCTAGAAAGAAAGAAATAATGAACAATTTCTTAAAAGCAGGTCTTCAAGACTTATGTGTTTCTAGAACATCATTTACTTGGGGAATACCAGTAAGCTTTAATCCAAAACATGTAACTTATGTTTGGATAGATGCTTTAACAAACTATATAACAGCATTAGGATATAAATTAGATTCAAAATCTGAGTTATACAACAAAAACTGGCCAGCAGATGTACATGTAATTGGTAAAGATATATTAAGATTCCATTCAATATATTGGCCAATAATATTAATGGCTCTAGGTGAACCATTACCTAAGAAAATATATGCTCACGGTTGGATGCTATTTGGTGAAGATAAGATGAGTAAATCTAAAGGAAACGTAATCTATGCAGATGAACTTGCAGAAGAATTTGGCGTAGATGCAGTTAGATATTATTCTTTATCTGAAATGCCATATGCACAAGACGGAAGCATAACTTACGAAGCGGTAATATCTAGATATAATTCAGATCTTGCTAACACACTAGGAAACCTTGTAAACAGAACTGTAGCAATGGTAAATAAATACTTTGAAGGAACTGTATATTTACCAGGAGAAGAAACTGAGATAGACAAAGACCTTAAAGCATTTGTTAAAAATGCAGTAGATACATACATTACAAAGATGGATGAATATAAAGTAGCAGAAGCTATTGAATGTGCAATGGATTTAGCAAGAAGAAGTAACAAGTACATAGATGAAACAACTCCATGGACGCTTGCAAAAGAAGATACAGAAAGATTAAAAACAGTATTATTTAATCTTCTTGAATCTATTAAGATTATTGCAACATTACTATTCCCAGTAATGCCAGAGACAGCTAATAAGATAGCAGAACAAATAAATGTAGAAGCTTTAACATTAGAAGCTGCTAAAGAATTTGGCGTTAATGCAACTGAAAGAAAAGTAGGAGTAGCAACTCCGTTATTTGCAAGAATAGATGAAAAGGTAAAATTAGAAGAATTAACTAAAAAGATGGAAGCTAAAAAAGAGCCAGTTAAAGAAATGCCAAAAGATATTAAAGAGGAAATAACTTTTGATGAATTTGGTAAAACTGAACTTAGAGTAGCTAAAATTCTTACAGCAGAAAGAATAGAAGGTGCAAACAAGTTATACAAAATAACTGTAGATCTTGGATATGAACAAAGAACAGTAGTATCTGGACTTGTGCCATATTATAAAGAAGATGAATTAATAGGTAAAAAAGTAATACTTGTTGCAAACTTAAAACCTGCTAAATTAAGAGGAATAGAATCTAGGGGAATGATACTAGCAGCTGGTGAAGGAGACAATGTTAAGCTTGTAACAGTTGATGGAGATATGGAACTTGGTTCTATTGTATGTTAAGGAGAAAATAAATTGAAAACCAGTTGGATAAAAGAGACTGTGGAATGGATAGTTTGTTTTATAATTGCATACGCAATATATTTAGGAATAAATTATTTTATAGGTACAATTGCGGGAGTAAAACAAAGTTCTATGTATCCAACATGTCTTGAAGGAGATAGAGTTGTAATAGGAAGAAGAGTACTATACAACAAAGAATTAAAAAGAGGAGATATAGTAATAGTAGAATCTCCATCTGTAACAGAAAACAATGCAAATCCACTTGCGACTTATGAGACAAAGACAGGTTTTGCTAAATTCGCATATAACGTAATGGGAATTGGTAAAATGAGCTTCATAAAAAGAGTAATAGGACTTCCGGGTGAGCATTTGTTTATAGCCGAAGACGGATATGTTTATATAAATGGCGAGAAATTAGATGAACCATATTTAACAGATGGCTTAAAAACTCCAAGAACAGGTGATATATATGACATAGTAATACCAGAAGGTTATGTCTTTACTATAGGAGATAATCGAGAGGGAAGTATGGATTGTAGAATATTTGGAGCCGTACCTTTAGACAGAGTAGAAGGTAAAGTTATAGGTAGAATATGGCCATTAAATAGATTTGGTAAAATAGATAAATAAGGAGAAAGATATGTTTGAGAAAATAATAGGACATGATGAGTCGAAACAAATATTAGAAAATGACATCGCAAATGACAAAGTTTCTCACGCATATCTTTTTTCTGGAATAGAAGGAATAGGGAAAAAAGAACTTGCATTAGAATTTGCTAAAATATTATTAAATACGGAGCATTTAAATGCTTGTATAGACTTTAAATTGATAGAGAAAGCAGTAGACAAGCAAGATGTAACAGTAGAACAAATTAGAAAGCAATTAGCAGATGATGTATATATAGCCCCAGCTACATGCGATAGAAAAGTGTATATAATAAACGATGCACATTTAATGAACCCTTCTGGTCAAAATGCAATTCTTAAAACGTTAGAAGAGCCACCACCTTATGTAGTAATAATTTTAATTACACATAAAGAGCAAGAACTGCTAACAACAGTTATGTCTAGAGTCAATAAGATTAAGTTTAATAAACTAACACCGGAAGATTTAGACATATTAACTACTAAAGTACTTGGTAACAAATTAGATGTGTTACAACATGAATATGCGGATGGTTCATTAAAAATTGCATTAGAACTATTAAAAGATAACAATAAATATGATAAAATAAAGATATGTGTAGATAAAATAAAGTTTAATGATAAATATGGTGCTCTTAAAGCTCTTGAAGAAATAGACTTTAAGGATGATGAAACATTTAGATATTTTGAATACATATTTTTGAAAAATAAGATGTATAATCTCGTGCCTGTAGTTGAAAAACTAAAAACACGCATGGAACAAAACGGAAGCGAGGATATGATAAAAACAGCTTTTGTTATTAATATTTTAAGAAAGGAGTAGCTATGGAAGAATTATTAGGTGTAAGATTTACCAAAACCGGAAAACTACATTATTTCTATAAAAACAATCTAGATGTGAAAGTAGGAGATATGGTAGTTGCTAATTCTGAAAGAGGATTAGATTTAGCTAGAGTAGTAAGTATAATAAATAAAGAAAGTATAAAACTAGAAGAAGGCGATTCGATTGAAAAAATAGAAAGAATAGCTACTAAAGAAGATATAGAAAAACAAAGAAGTTTGGATAACAAAGCCAGAAATGTTCTAGATACATGTAAAAAACTTGCTAAAAGATATAATTTAGAAATGAAATTTATAAAGGCTTCATATACTTTTGATGAGAGCAAATTAACTTGTTATTTTGTAGCAGAAGATAGAGTGGATTTTAGAGAAGTTGTAAAAAGTTTGGCTGCTGAATATAGAACTAGAATCGAATTAAGACAAGTAGGGCCAAGGGATGAAATAAAAGCCTATGATAACATAGGAAGTTGTGGTAAGGAAGTATGTTGCAGAACATTCTTACCGGATTTTGAAACAGTAAATATTAAGATGGCTAAAGAACAAGGTTTACAAATAAATATGCAAAAATTATCTGGAAACTGCGGTAGACTTAAATGCTGTTTGAAATATGAAGAAGAAGTATATAAAGAAAAACTAAAGGAATTACCTAAAGTTAATGCTATTGTAAAATACAACGGAGAAACTTGTAAAGTAGTATCTTTAGATATATTAAAAGAAAGAGTAAGACTAAAAATAGGTCCACAAGGCGAAGAACGTTTCGAAATGGTTGATGTAAAAGAAATAGAATTTGAACCAAGAAAAATAGAAAACAAAGAGCCTAAAAAAGAAGAAAATGAAGTAACAGGATAAGAAGAAAATATTATATAAATATAAGAGGGAAGGGAGTGAAAATTATGGCATATAGAATAAGCGATGATTGTATAGGATGTGGAGCTTGTATGGCTGAATGTCCAGTAGGTGCAATTTCTGAAGGTGACGGCAAATGCGTTATAGATCCAGAAAAATGCATAGGTTGTGGAACATGTGCAGGTGTTTGCCCAGTAGGAGCACCATCTGAAGAAGAATAATAAAACAATAAAGCACTTTGTAATATTACAAAGTGCTTTATTATTAATGTCTGAATTTAAATAAATCTAAAGTCTTATGATATATTTTTTTATACCATGGCTCTTTTGGAATCTCTATTAGTTGGTTAGAAACAGAATTAGAAAGAACTATATCTTCGCCTGTTATAACCGCAGAACTATTAAACATTCCTGAAGCATCGGCTTGAGATAACCCCAATGTTTCGGAATATAATCTAGCTTCTTTTTCTTTATCTATAAGTAATCTTCTTTCTTCTGGTGAAGTTAAGAAATCTCTATATAATAAAGCTAATATTGCTTGAGTATTAGGCATTAAATTGTCTTCCCAGTTTTCACTTAAGAAATCTATTTTAGCCACATAATCTTTAGATTTATTTGTGTTAAACAAATCTATTAATCTTGTTGGTATTTTTTCTAAAACGGTAGCAGAAGAGTGGTTCAATACTTCAACTACTTCAACAAATGATTCTTGATATTCTTTTGTCATATTTTATCTCCCTTGCTATTTAACTAATTCAAGTGGTTTTTCTTTTTCTGCGATTCTTTCTAAATCTAAGAATGAAGGAGCATCCTTCTTAAATGTTTTTCCTATTTCTCTATTATATTTGCTATAAATTGTAGCAAACTTAGACTCATCCACTAATTCTAAAGGGCTGTCGTTTAAATCTCTTAATGTGCTGGCTTCTGGTTTTGTAGAAACAACCGGCTCGTCTTTAGGTTCTGGAAGTGGTTCGTCGTTTGATGGCATTGAATCTATATCCATATCGGGAACAGATGATGCATCAATTTTCACTTCAACAGGTTCTAGTGGAATATCGTTTATACCTGGTTCTGATGGCTTACTATAAGTATCGGGTTCGTCTGGCTCTGCAGAGCTTTCCAAAGGTTTACTGTTTTCAACATATCTTTCTAAAGTTAAATCTATTAAATCTAAAACGTCTTTATTTTTTGCATATTTTATACGAGCGTTATCTACAGATATATGTTCGCGTTTTCCGTCAATGCAAATGTATAATAAAGTTTCATCAATTATATCTACATCAATATTTGAGCTTTTCATATATACGCCTCCTACATTAATATTATTAAAAAACATAAGATAAGTCAAGAATATGAACATAAAGAATAAAAAATAACAGTCCATTTCTGAACTGTTATTTTATTTCTGTATTAAATACTTACTATTTGTTTGCTATTGCTGCTTGAGCTGCTGCTAAACGAGCGATAGGTACTCTGAATGGAGAACATGAAACATAAGTAAGACCTACTTTGTGACAGAACTCAATAGTAGAAGGATCTCCACCGTGTTCACCACAAATTCCAAGTTTAATGTCTGGTCTTGTAGTTCTTCCAAGTTTTGCTGCCATATCTACTAATTTACCAACACCGTTTTGATCTAATCTTGCGAATGGATCTTGTTCGTAAATTTTCTTGTCATAGTAGTAATTTAAGAATTTACCAGCATCGTCACGGCTAAATCCAAATGTCATTTGTGTTAAGTCATTTGTACCAAATGAGAAGAATTCAGCTTCTTTAGCGATTTCGTCAGCTGTAACAGCTGCTCTTGGTATTTCTATCATTGTTCCTACTTTATAGTGCATATCGCTACCAGCTTCTTTAATTAAGCTATCTGCAGTTTCTACAACTATTGATTTAACGTAAGCTAATTCTTTAACTTCGCCTACTAATGGGATCATTATTTCAGGAACTATATTCCAATCTGGATGTTTAGCTGCAACGTTTAATGCTGCTCTAATAACAGCTTTAGTTTGCATTTCTGCAATTTCAGGATAAGAAACTGCTAGACGGCATCCTCTGTGTCCCATCATTGGGTTGAATTCATGTAAAGAAGCGATAACGTTCTTTAAGTGTTCAACTGTTATATTTAATTCACCAGCTATTTCTACAATGTCTTTTTCTTCTGTTGGAAGGAATTCATGTAGAGGTGGATCTAAGTAACGAATTGTTACTGGGTGGCCTTCCATAGCTTCATATAAAGCTTCGAAGTCACCTTGTTGCATTGGAAGTATTTTATCTAATGCTTTTCTTCTTGCTTCTTCGTTGTCTGAAACAATCATTTCTCTAACAGCTTTAATTCTGTCAGTTTCGAAGAACATGTGCTCAGTACGGCATAGACCAATACCTTCTGCTCCGAAAGTTCTAGCTTGTTTAGCATCTCTTGGAGTATCTGCATTTGTTCTAACTTGTAATGTTCTGAATTCATCAGCCCATCCCATTATTGTTCCAAAGTCTCCAGATATTGAAGCTTCAACTGTTGGTATAGCTTCACCATATATTTTACCTGTAGAACCATCAAGAGAAATATAATCTCCTTCATGGAACGTTTTTCCTCCAAGTGAGAATACTTTAGCTTCTTCGTCTATAACGATTTCGCCACAACCAGATACACAGCAAGTACCCATACCACGAGCAACAACGGCTGCGTGAGATGTCATACCACCACGAACTGTTAAGATACCTTGAGCTGCGTTCATACCTTCGATATCTTCAGGAGAAGTTTCAAGTCTTACAAGAACAACTTTTTCTCCTTTTTCTGCCCATTCAACAGCTGCGCCAGCAGTAAATACTACTTTACCACAAGCTGCACCTGGAGATGCTGGAAGCGCTGATCCTATTGGAGTAGCTGCTTTTAATGCTGCAGCGTCAAATCCTGGGTGTAATAAAGAGTCTAAGCTCTTAGCATCAATCATTGATACTGCTTTTTCTTTAGAAATTTTACCTTCTTCAACTAGGTCAACAGCTATTTTTAGAGCTGCAGCTGCAGTTCTTTTACCATTTCTAGTTTGAAGCATATAAAGTTTTCCGTTTTCAATTGTGAATTCCATATCTTGCATATCTGCATAGTGGTCTTCAAGTCTTGAAGAAATAGAAACGAATTCATCATATGCGTGAGGCATAACTTCTTTTAATTGATCAATTGTTTGTGGAGTTCTTATACCAGCAACAACGTCTTCACCTTGTGCGTTCATTAAGAATTCACCATATAATTTCTTTTCACCTGTAGAAGGGTTACGAGTAAATGCAACACCTGTTCCAGAAGTTTCTCCCATGTTTCCAAATACCATCATTTGAACGTTTACTGCTGTTCCCCATGATGAAGGAATATCATTCATTCTTCTGTAGTAGATAGCTCTTGGGTTGTCCCATGATCTAAATACAGCTTTTATAGCTTCAAGAAGTTGTACTTTTGGTTCAGTTGGGAATTCTTCACCTTTAGCTTCTCTGTAGCAAGTTTTGAAACGAACAACTAGTTCTTTCATATCATTTGCATCAAGTTCAGTATCAAGCTTAACTCCTTTAGCTTCTTTCATTTCGTCAATGATTTTTTCAAAGTAGCTCTTTGGAACTTCCATAACTACGTCTGAGAACATTTGAACGAAACGACGATAAGAATCGTAAGCGAAACGTGGGTTGTTAGTAAGCTTAGCAAAGCCTTCAACAACTTCGTCGTTTAATCCTAGGTTAAGGATTGTGTCCATCATACCTGGCATAGATGCTCTAGCACCAGAACGAACAGATACAAGAAGTGGGTTTTCAACACTTCCGAATTTTTTACCAGAAAGTTCTTCTAGTTTTGTAAGATTTGCAAATACTTCGTCAACGATTTCAGGAGCAATTTCTTTTCCATCATCATAGTAACGAGTACAAGCTTCAGTTGTAACAGTGAATCCTTGAGGAACAGGCATTCCTAAGTTAGTCATTTCGGCTAAGTTAGCACCTTTACCACCAAGAAGTTCTCTTTGTTTACCGTTACCTTCTGAAAATTGATAAACGTATTTTGTCATTTTCTGACCTCCTAATGATTAAATTAGCGTAGCAGTTAGCTACGACTTCAAGGGCTATTATATCAAAAAGATTGTATAAAATCTAGACCTAAATGTAAAAAAATATATGACATATATAAACAAGGACAAAATGCACTTAATATACTACATTAGGTGATAAAAATGAGTATGGTTTTGAATGTAGCAATTTATATAATTTTAGTGTTTGGAATAATAATAACTACAATAGCTTTCATGGAAGACGGATTAAAAAAGAATGAAAGATATATAAGGATAAGACGTGATGGGGTGAAAGTAACGCTAGAACTGAAGACAGAAGGTATGACAAAAGAAGATGAACTTTTGGTAGCAGAAGTTATAGAGAAGGGTAAGTTTGAAAGTATATACGATCTAGTTGACCAATATATAGTAGCTAATAAATCTTGAAATTTACATAATATGTGATATAATATGTTAAGTAAAAATATTATAAAAGGAGACTGATTATGTCACAAATTAAACGGAATTTTAATAAGAACGATAAGGTCTATGTAGTAGACTATTGGGGAACTTCAAAAGGGGCTGCAGCTTTTTCGGTAGGTGCTGAAATTATAAGTGTTAACGAAGAGAAACAAACATTTTGCGCTGTGTTATATGGCGATACATATCAAGTGTACAGTTTTGCAGATTACGGCAGGTTAATCTTTGACACTTCGATAGAAGCAAATACAGCGGCAAGCAAACTTCCGCATCCTGGAAGTACTGTTTATCAAAGAATAGGAAACAGAGTGTATAAAAAGCAGGTAGATTCTATCGGCGGCGGATATGTAAATGATGTATATGATCTTAAAATCTGTTTCAAACGAGGAAAGAGTGTTTCTATCAAAGAAATGGGAGTTACAGTTTTTCTTAGTGAAGCGGATGCGAGAACCAAATAATAAGCAAGGAGAATGACATGAGCTATATGGTTAGAGTAAAATGTAATGTATCTGATGCTATTTTCGAACTCCCGCCACTAAGAAATGAACTTGCTTCAGCTTTTGTTACGCAGGGAAACCTGGTAAAAGAAAGATACGAGGAGATTTATGATTATCTTAGAGAACACGGATTAGTAGCAACCGAGATGATGTCATACAACACTATTCACGCGTTATTTAAGATATATGTTCATAAAGCTCTTATCAACGAGGCTGTGCAAAGGATATTTGAACTTGAAAGAAACGAATACAATATGTTAGAAGTGTTATCAGATTTAATATCCGATAGAAAACTCCGCGAATATGTATACAGCGAACCTATGGTAAGAGCGTTTGCACATGCAATAAGAACATTACCAAACGATGATTCTATTGAAGCGGTTTCTCACGGAAGTATGATACTTCTTCTTGAAAAGAAATTTCTTAACGACCGCAAAATTTGAATGCAAAAATCACTAAACAAAAACAAAAAAGACGACTAATTTTAGTCGCCTTTTTTGTTGACATGCTAAGCAGTTCTTGATAAAATAAAATAGAATAAATATAAGGGGTAATGGAATGTTTGCATATTTTAAAGGGAGCATCGAGAAAAAAGATGATGCAAAAGTAATAGTAGACGTAAACGGTATAGGCTATGAAATATACATGCCAGCCGGAGATATAGATAGATTAAATATAGGAGAAACAACTAAAATACATACATTTACAGATATTAAAGAGGGGTATATCGGTATATTTGGTTTCTTAGAAGAAGAAGCTTTAAGTGTATTTGAAAAGTTAAAAAAAGTAAGTGGAATAGGATCAAAAACAGCACTTGGAGTATTATCTCACATGTCACCTAGTGAAGTGTGCATGTCAATTGCAAATGAAGATTCTACACTACTTAGTAAAGTGCCAGGTATTGGTGCAAAAACAGCAGCGAGAATAATTCTAGAATTAAAAGATAAAATACTTAAAGAAACAGATATTAAGCCTACAAAGATAGCTTCTAAGAAAGAAACTACAAACAATAGTAAAAATGAAGCAGTGCTTGCTCTGAAAGTATTGGGGTATACAGCAACGCAAATTAATGAGGTTATTGATGAATTAGATATCGAAGGATTAAGAGTTGAAGAAATAATCAAGAAAGCACTTTCAAATATGAACAAAAGATAAAAAATTAATATAGAAAGAGGAAAAGTATGATTGAATTAAAGGGTGTTACAAAAGTATATGAGCACAGAGTAGTTGCTTTAGACAATGTTAGTCTAAAGATAGATAAGGGTGAATTTGTGTTCTTAGCAGGCCCATCAGGTTCTGGCAAGTCTACATTCCTTAAGCTATTGCTTAAAGAAGAATTGCCAACAGATGGATCTATATATGTTAACGGAGTTAACTTAAATACATTAAAAGAAAAGAAGGCGCCAGAACTAAGAAGGAAAATAGGTTCTGTCTTCCAAGACTTTAGACTTCTTTATGACAGAACGGTATATGATAATATATTGTTAGCGTTAAGAATAAGTGATGCTTCTAAAGAAGAAATAAAATATGCTATACCAAAAGTTCTAGAACAAGTAGGTCTTAAAGGAAAAGAAAATTTCTATCCAAATGAATTATCTGGTGGAGAACAACAAAGAGCAGCGCTTGCAAGGGCACTAGTTACAAAACCATTAATACTAATTGCGGATGAACCAACTGGTAATTTGGATGATGAAACTGCCAAAGGTATAATGAAAATATTATATGATGTAAATGCCGCTGGAACAACAGTAATAACAGTTACACACAATCTAAATATTATAGAAGAAAGCGGAAAAAGAGCAGTGTTCCTAAAAGATGGAAAGATTGTATCAGATACAAAGATAGGAGGTAATGAATAATGTCAAAGACTACCTACCTAATAAATGAGGGGTTAGATAATTTAAGCAAGCATAAAGGCAAAACAATTTCAACAATGTTAATAATATGTGCAACAATGCTTATTCTTGGAGTTTTTATTCTTTTGTTTATAAACATAGATAAGAATGTAACTTCTATAACAGAAAACCAAGGACTTCAAGCTTTCATAGACGATAACGTTTTTGAAAAGGATATAAACAATCTAGCTAAAAAAGTTAAAGAAGTAGCAAATGTAAAAGAACTAAAATATATGGACAAAGCAGCAGCTCTAGAAGATGCAAAGAATACATTAAAAGAATACGAATATCTTTTAGAAGGGATGGAAAATTCAAATCCTTTCCCACGTTCGTTCATAATAACTTTTGAGAACTTAACAAGCACAGAAGAAGTAAAAAAAGCGATAGAAAATATTGATGGAATATATAAGGTAAGTTATAACGAAAAGGTTATAAACGCAGTTGTAACAGTATCTAGAATAGTAAATTATATAATATTATCTATAGGTGCTGTGATGATGGTAATTTCTATATTCATATTAGCAAATACAATTAAGTTAGCTATATATGCAAGTAAAAGAGATTTATACATAATGAAATATATGGGTGCGACTCAGAACTTTATAAGAACACCTTTTGTTGTAGAAGGAATGTCTCTTGGAGTAATGTCTGCAGTTATATCTTGGATAGTAGTATCAATAACATATTCGGTAGCATACAGATATTTACCGAAAGTAGGCGAAGAATTAGGTGTGTTTGGTTTTGTTGGATATTCTGAAATGTGGAGTACAATACTTATAGCATTTGCGGGACTAGGAATATTAATGGGTGTTTTAGGAAGTTTAATTGCAACAAAGAGATACTTAAAAGAATGTACACCAACTAAACCAAGCAAAAACTTAACATATACAACAATAAAAAATGATGATGGAACAGAAACAAGAATAAGTGAGACTTCTAAAGAAAGAAAAGATAGACTTGCTTATGAGAAAAGACAGGCTCAAGTGGAATTTGATAGAAAAAGACAAGAATTAAAAAGAGCAGAATTAGATAAAAAACAAGAAGATAAAAAACAAAAAGAAGAGTTTAAGAAGCAAAGAAAAGCGAGACGTTTGTCTATACTTTTAATAGCTCTTACATTATCTTCTGTACTTTCTCCATTTGCTACAGTAATAGCTAAAAGTACGCAAGATAAGATAGACGAACTTGACGGCCAAGTATCTGAGGCTGCTAAAGAATATAGTCAAATTACAAAAGATATAAGTATATATGAAGGCCAAATAGCAGATCTAGATAAAGAAATGGTAAAGTATGAGGATGAAATTGTAACTCTAACAGAACAAGCAAATATAGCTAGAGCAGAGTATCAAGAAATAGATGCAGAGCTACAATCAGTATCAAAAACATATGCTGAAGCAGAAGATAGATTAAATGCAAGACTTAGAAGTCTTTATGAAAACGGTTTTGTAAATATGTGGGAAGTTCTTCTATCTGCAGAAAATTTAACAGATTTTGTTGCTAAATATAATGCAATAATAGTTTTAATTAGAAACGATCAACAAGAACTTGAAGAAATGAATGACCAAAAACAAGTGATTCAAGGGCTAAGAGATGGAGCTGAACTTAGAAAATTACAAATAGAACAAGTAGAATATGATGTTACAAAATCTAAAGAAGCATTAGAAATGGCTAAGGCTAATAAAAAAGCAAAGTTAAATGAATTAGAAGCTTCTAAAACTAGATTAAATAAGCTACTTAACGAATTAAAAGCTGAAAAAGCAAAACAAGAAGAAATATTAAGAAAAGAAATTGAAGCAAGTCAAAATTCGGGATTAATATTAAAAGGTGATTTTACATGGCCAGCTAAAGGTGCATATTATGTGTCTGCGATATTTAAGGATAAAGAGTATTACAAAGAATTTGGAATAATGCATTATGGTACAGATATAGCTAAAAGCGGTGGATGCGATATTCTTGCCGCAGCAGCTGGAAAGGTAATAAAAACGGTAAAGTCTAACTCTGGATATGGAAACTATATATTAATAGACCATGGTAAGAAAAATGGTAAGAGCTATGTAACGCTATATGCGCATCTTAAGACGATAAATGTTAGCAAAGGTGAAACTGTTGTTAAAGGTCAAAAAATAGGTTATATGGGTTCTACAGGCTTCTCAACAGGTACACATTTACACTTTGAAATAAGAGAAAATGGTAATCAAATTAATGCAATGAAATATTATAGCGAACTTGGTTCAAAAGTAAAATATTTATCATATGGAAAATGGATTACATTCCCATTTAATAATATGGCAAAATATCAAGTGTAATAATAAAATAGTAAAAAAGTTTTTGTAAAAATAATGTAAACTTAAAATGACATACGGTGTGAAAACACGGTATGTCATTTTTAATAAGTGCCTAAATCACGTTTTTTTGTCGAATATTGCGACCGATTTTTCTTGACACTAGTGTAACTGCGTGTTAAATTTTTTGCAGGAGGTGACAGACATTTATGGCGTGATATACATGCTCCTTTTAGTAATAATTTTTAATCTAATTACAATATTAACAGTTCGTATTAGAGGAAAACAAATTTTATCCAATAAAAAAAATAATATTCCCAAAACACCAAAATGTATAAGAGAATATTTATCTAAAGTTGAATCTAAATTATCTAGTCTAAATTATCCATACAAATTAACAAAGAAAAAATATTTAATCATAAAATATTTGTGTTCAACAATTATCTTTTTAATTTCATTTATAAACTACAAAACAATAAAAGTACCACTAATACTTTTAATAGTTGTATTTTTTATTCCGGATTATTTAATCTATTCGTATATCAAAAAAGAAAAACAAATTTTAATAGGAGAATTAACTGGTATAGTTTCTTCGTTAATTCTTTCTCTTACAGCATTTTCACCATTTAGCAAATCATTAGAATTAGCTGGTAAAAATGTAAAACACAAAAGGTTTAAGGAAGCGTATGTTACTTTTACAAAAACATATGTGATGAATGGATACAATCTTAAAGAGGCGTCGAGAATTCTTAAGAATAAATTTAATAGTTATGAACTTACACTTTTTCTAACCACACTAATGCAAAGTGAAAATGAAGGAGAGATTATAGAAAGTTTAGAAAGATACAAAGAAGTGTTAGAAATAAATTATTTTAAATATCTAAAACGAAAAGGAGCAATAAAAACATTGTATGTTACATTAGGAATGATAGTATCGTTAATTAATTTAGTTCTTGTTGTAATGTACCCAATAATTATGCAAGTGTTTAATAACTTGCAATTAATATTTGCTTAATATAGGAGGAAAAAATATGAAAAAATTAGCATATATAAAATCAATAATAAAATCAAAAAACAAAATAAACAGTAAGAGAGGATCTGAACTTGCGGAGACAGTGTTAATAACATCAATTATGATGGTTCTTGTTGTTACAATATTCTATCCGCAAATGCAAACAATATTTACTAGTGCCATGACTAAGATGGGAACATGGTTAGACGAAATGTTAGCGTTAATATAGTATGTCGAAAGTAAAAAAGATATTAATATCTGCTGCAATTTCATTAGTTATATTGTTAATAGCAACATACATAGTAAATTTTAATCAAAATAAAAATATAGTAGAAATTCCAGTTGTTTTAACCAATATTAAAGAGGGTTTATCTTTAGATAGAATAGAATATTTGAAAGTTAAGATTAACGGTGTAGACAAGAAAATATTTAATGATATCCCAAGCAAACAAGATATAAAAAGTGGAGTAGCAAATAAAATGCTAAACGTTGGTGAAATTTTGCTTAAGAATAAAATTATTTCTAAAGAAGAGTATTTAGCTAAAGTCAAAGATACAGAAATTATATCTCTTCCAATAAAAGGAGCAACCGAAGGTGTTTCATATAAGTTAAAAAAGGAAGATAAAATAAATGTATATTATACAGCAAAGAAAAAAGCGGTAGATGAAATATTGAAAACTAAAATAAAAGTGTATAGCACAAACAAAGAAGAAACAATGGTTACATGCTTATTGTTTCAAAATGTAGAAGTTATCGCATTAACAAACAATATGGGCGTTGAGACAACGGATGGAACTGCAACTAACATATTAGTAAGGCTAAAATCAGATGATGTATTAATGGTTGCTAACTTAAAAGAACAAGGAGTGTTTACGTATTCTTTAATTTAGGAGGTGGATAGTGTGGATATATTAATAGTTATAGATAAAAAAGACAAGAAAAAGTTTATAAAAAGAGCGGAAGAAATAAAACACATGTTAAAGGAACGAAGGGTGAGAGTAAAAGATGATATAACAGATGGAAAATTAGGAGTAAACAATGCAACATTGTGTTTGCTTTTTTCTAATGATGCAGGCTATGTGAAAGAAATATGTGTAAGCAAAAAGTTGGATGCTATTTGTATTACGAGTAGGCTTGAAACAGCATATATCTTAGAAATTTTGGAAAAGGTAAAAGATATACATTTTCTTAATACATCTACGGAAGAAATATGCGAAAGAATATTAAGTTATATTAATTTAATTGAAAATAGAAAGAAGTGTATGAAAAATGAATTTTACTTTAAAGAAAAATAGAGCCCTTTGGCTAACAGCTTTTTTAATAATAAGTTTTTTTATATGTGTATCGTTAATTATGAATGCAAACGGTAAAACTAATAATGATGACGAAGGTGTTGTAGAAACTATTGATTTAAGTAAGTTTGAAATAAACAACAGAGCAAAATTAGTTAAGGACAAAACGGTATATATTGGAGAAAACTTAAAGGAACTAGAAAATTCTTTTTATGATATTAAAATATCCACTATAAATAACACGCTGGAAGTAACATTAAATAAACTTTGGCAAACTAAATGGGATAAAGATTATATAGAAGATAAATATCTAATAGAAATAGTAAAATGTATAGTTAATACATTAGAAATAGACAGTGTTAAAGAGGATGTGGAGTATGAATTATACAAATACATTAAGCAGAATTTTATAAAAGTCAAGAACAAGGAAAGCGTAGAAAAATTAGAATTGGAAAGTATTATAGTAAATGCAGAACATAAAGAAGGAGAATGTGTTCTATATATTAAAAAGGAAGTATAATGATGAAAAATAGAATAATTAAAATATTAGTTTTTGCGTTAGTGATTTGCAGTATAAATAAGATTTATGCTTTGACGGATGATTTTATATTTACTATAGAAACTGTTGGAATTCCTAGGTATAACTCATACGGGAAAGAAATAAGTGAAGATGTATATATCGCATATAATATTTTTGCATATTCTGAACCGCATAAAATATCTAGTAATAATCAACGATGGAAGAATTCGAAATATGGTTATTGGGCCAAAGGAAAAGGTAGATACACTGGAAGCGGAACTAGAGGGGAATACTATGTAATAGGCTATACATATAGCGGTGAAGAAATTTTTAACTATTATTTTCCTATGGATTCTATTCCAACAACAACTCCAGAATCATGGACCTTTTATACTTACCCCATCGCAGAAGAAAGCTGGCAAGACACAACTATGTACAAGTATGAAGAACAAATAACACATATGCTTAAATCTAAACTTATGTTTAACGATTTGTCCAGTACTGCAAAAGCAAACAATCCGCAATATATTAAAGAATATAATATAACTGCTGAAGAAATAGGAAAGAAAAAAGCAAGACTAGAAACAGCAGCAACATGGAGAACATACGGCATGATTTCTACTCGTAGAAAAATATCTGGAGTAATATATAAGCAAGTGTACTTGGTAAAACCGATGGCAGCAGATGCAGAAGTGAAAGTGTCGTTAGATGTAAAAGATAACTATATATTAACTGAAGATAACGATGAGTTATTAATTCCAATAACTTATAGTGCAGAAATATTAAATATGACAGGTTATGCTAATGAGAAACATGTAAAAGAAATTAAAACCATGGTATATGTAGATGGAGAAAAATTAGATGAAATAAGTGGCAGTAAAATTACAAAAGTGGGCGGAGAATATATGCTTGTAATAACTAGAGATAATTACCCCCAAACCCCGGAAAAAATAATAACAGTAACTGTAGATGGATATATGCACACAGAATTTGCAGTTGACGGACTCATGAGAGATAGTATAAGCAAAAGCATCACTTTAACAATAGAACCGAAGAAAATATCCCCCTTAAATGATATAAACTTCGCTGTATTAGGAAAACAGAATAATACAATGGTTGTAAGTTCGCTAGCCCAAAACATCGAGACTAATTTACAAGAAACTATAGGTTTTATAGAAGCTGGTAGGACATTAGCAGTAAAGCTAGATTTATCGGTGGATAATGTGGAAAACATAGAAGCTAAATTAAGCGAAAAGAACATAAACATCAATAAGTTAGTTGAAACAAAAAATACTATGATATTAGGGATAAATATTCCAGAAGAGATTGAAACCACCCTTTATGGTGAAGATAGTTTGCGTGAAGAATGTAATAACTATTTTAGTATAAATAAAGCGGACGTAGGAAGTAGAAAAAGAGAACCATATGTCTTAAAAATAATAGTAAACTACTTGGGTAGGCAACATATAGAAGAAGTAAAAATAGATATATTAGATACATTTCTTTCTAATATGAATAGTGAAACACATGTAACAAATAGTGCAGGAGCAAACACTAAAATGAATCTAAATATGTGGATGGATTTATGAAAAAAGGAATAATAAATATTTGTTTTATGTTCTTTGGAATCATATTAATATTTATTTTAACATTTGTATATATCTTGCATTTTCAAGTTGGTACAATAATTAAAAATATTAAATCCGATTTGTATTATACGCTCATGGATGGTATCTTAGAGTTAGATAAAGAGGAATTATCTTACTCTAAATATAGCGTTAATAATTATGAGTTAGAAAAACGTTTAGAAAAGTGGACTGACGAAATTGCTCGAAAAGAAATAAATGTAAAAAATGTTGAAATAAAAGAAATATTAACAGATATGCTAACCGACAAGGCAAAAATAAAGGTAAAGCTAAAAGTGACATTTATGCCTTTGGTAAAAATTAGAGATAAATTAAGCTTTTACTTAGAAGATGAAATAGATTTAATGTTATTAAAATATAAATAGGAGATAGGATGAAAAACAAAAAAGGAAACATATCATATATATTAACATTATTGTTTTCTGTTGGTATGTTGTTATTGACAATAATAACAGTAATAAATATGCTTATGCCATTTATATGGTATCAAAAACTAGAAAATATAGCATCTAAGTATGTATACATAGTAGAAAGATTTGGATATATAACAGACATGGAGAAAGAGACGATGTTAAATGAACTTAAAAATGATGGTTTTGATGTTAGTAAAATCACTTTTGTTTGCCCGGAAAACAGACTTACTTTTGGTGAGCCGTTTGAGTTTAGAATAACATATAAATTAAATATAAATAATATAGCTTTTGGTAATGAAATAAAACGTGAAACAAAAGAAATATTGCTTCACGTAAGGAAATATGGGTATTCTAAAATATAATTAATAGAGGCGTTGCTGAAAAGAAGAGTAGCATGTTCGTTTAATATATCCTTGAGGTATGAGCTAGAAGAATATTTAGATGCATATTCGGAAAGTAGAGAATAAGACTTAATAAATTGTGTACATCGTATATCCTTTTTGGAAAATAGTAAGAAAAAATTATTATTAAAATAATACAGCGCACATTTAGGTATGTATAGATTCTCTAAGCAGGCTGCGTTTGCAAATTTTTTCAAATCGTTTGAATTATTAAAAGTATATATGTTGCTAGAAATTTTATATACAGTAGTTGCATGAGCTATTTCGTCTTTACAAGAAACATCAAGCATTTTAGTTATGGTAATAGTGAGCAAATTATCTTCCCTCATAGCTTCAACAAACAATTCATTTGAATCCATTTCAAATTCTTCGATAAGATGAGTTTCTTCTAATAATTCTAAAAAGAAATCTTCAGCTTTTAGCTTATTTTCTTTAATATCTTTTAATGTAATTTCCTTTTTTCTTAATTCATCTAAGGTAAGACTAATTTTAGCTTTATTGCTATTTATTCTCTCAACTTTCAAGCCAAAACTCCTTTCAAAAAACAAATTTATATATTATATGAAAAGTAATCTTATATGGTTAATATACAGATATTCTTTTCTTTGAAAAACAAAATTATACAAAAATAAATGCAAAAAATAAAAAAACTTGAAATTACATAACTCTTATGCTATAATATCTACGTTAGTTTCCTTGCTCTTAACAAAGATTAAGGGCCTAGACCAAGAGGAGGTGTAAAATGATGAACACATATGAAGCAGTAGTAATACTAACAACTAAATTATCTGACGAAGATAAAGAAGCTGTTAAAACAAAAATATCTGATCTTGTAGCTGCAAACGGTGAAGTTATAAGCGTAGATGATTGGAAAACTAAAAAATTAGCATATGAAATCAAGCATGAAACTGAAGGTGTATATTTCTTATATACATTCAAAGCAAATCCTGAATTCATAGCTGAATTTGAAAGAGTTTTAAGAATTGATACTAGCGTGCTAAAACACATGGTTATCAAAAAAGAAGCGTAATATCCGAAATTTAGGAGGAATAAAAAATGAACAAATTTGAATTTTTAGGAAGACTAACAAAGGATCCGGAAGTAAGATATACATCTGGTAACAACACTCAAGTAACAACATTTACAATCGCTGTAAATAGAAGATTTGTTGCTCAAGGTGGCGAAAGACAATCAGATTTCTTTAACTTAACAGCATTCGGTAAAACGGCAGAATTTTGTGCTAAATACTTTAAAAAAGGACAACAAGTTCTTGTAACAGGTAGAATACAAAATAGATCATGGGATGATGCTACAACTGGTCAAAAGAGATATGCAACAGACTTTATAGTCGAAGATACATATTTTGCAGACGCAAAAAGAGAAGGAGCAGGTTCTTATGATGGACCAATGCCAACAAGTACTGATGCCGGAGACTTCATAGCAGTAGATGAGACAGAGGAATTACCATTCTAGTCTCAAATTAATGAAAGGAGTTATTAAAATGGCAGATAATAAAAAACGTACAGCAGGAAAAGATAAATCTTTTAGAAGACCAAGAAAAAAAGTTTGTCAATTCTGCGCAGACAAATCTATAGAAATTGATTACAAAAACGTTGAACAATTAAAAAGATTTGTAAGTGAAAAAGGTAAAATATTACCAAGACGTGTAACTGGCGCTTGTGCTTTACACCAAAGAAAAGTAAACGAAGCCGTTAAAAGAGCAAGAACAATTGCACTTTTACCTTACACAGCTGAATAATTGGTAAATTAATATATAATAGATAAATAAAACACACCAAGGATTTCCTTGGTGTGTTTTTTGTCGTATTACTTTGCTTTTGCAAGCGCAGCGTTTTTGTAATTCGGATCGTCCGTAACCTCGCGGATAACAGTAATCCATTCCGGAAGAATAACTTCCTGGGTTTCTTCGGTGAGCTCAATTTCAAGAATTGCTTCATCTTCCCAGTCGGGATAGACATCGAGCTCGAAGTATTGATTCTGATGCAAGAAACAGTATCGGTCTTTTCTTAAAGATTTTTCTCCTTCAAGAAGCAAAGAAAGATATTCTTGAACGCTGATTCTACGTTCGGTTTCTTGTCTGGACATATCCGAAAGAGTAACCTTTTCGGTATAGTAGTAGGAGAAGTTAGAACCATCTCCACGCTGACGAACGCGTCTTTCGGTGCCGGGTGTGGTAACCTTAAGATAGGTTTGGAGAATGCTTGTCTTAACAATATCCTCTCTTTCCATAAGCTTTTCAAGGTTGGGTTTTTTGATCAAATATTTTCTTTCAATTTCTACAGGTACAGGTAATCCCATAACGATAAATATCTCCTTTAACAGTCTGTCGATTTTTTCTTTAAAAGGTGTAGAGTTGTCTATAACTCTAAGGTGAGAGTGCCCAACCCATGCGTTTCTGGTCTTAAGATCGGCATCTCTTGCTTGCTCGGGTGTTTCTGTTCTAGCTTTGTTGTTAGCCAAAGTATAAGATTCTTCTGCACCGTCTGCAGCGGTAACAAGGTGAAATACTGCGTCGTATTGATCTCGTGCTTCGGTATAGGTGATGAGATTGTGAGCTAAGATTTCAATGAAATCTGCAAGTTCTGTGTAAGCCTTTCCATCCATAAGGCCACGGTCGTAGATGATTACAGTGTCTTTACCAAGAAACCGTGCGGCTTCACGAGTTGTTTTCTCCTTATTGAGGCTGCGATTGGTTAAAAGGTCTTGGAATACATTTTGACCAAGCTCCCAAGGTGTAATGCCAGAGTTAATAAGCTCAGTTGCGGTTTCGGGTACTATGATAACTTTGAAGCCTTTTTTGGTAAGGACTTGCTCGATGACGCTTAATGCAGTTGTTTTACCTGCACATGGACCGCCGGTTAAGACAAATTCCCAAAGTTGCATGCTAAAAATCCTCCTATTATTTTTTAATTACATATATTAACATGTAAACTATTAATATTGTTCACAAAGAGTATACATTACGAAGTGCAAAAAGTCAATTTAAGTGGCTAAAAATAAGGCTTTTTTAACATTAAGATTTCGTTGACAATAAGACTTAAATGTAGTAGAATATTATGTGTGAAAAAAGGTGGGTTTATGAAAAACAAAAACCAAAAATTAGTAACAGAAAAAGGATATAAAAGAATGATAGCCAAAACAATAATGAGTCCATTAATATATTTGGTCGTTATTGTTATGCTTGCTACAAATAATCAAATAATGAATCCTGAAAATAATATAACAAATTTATTAATAATTGCGCTTATGGCAGCGTATACAGTATCTATACTATATTCAGAACTTAGACTTAGAGCGTCGAGAGTTGAACAATTAAAACTTGGCTTCGAAAATGCTATTGGTAAAAATGTTCGTAGTCTTAGATTACCAATTATGTTTATATCTAATACAGGCAAAGTTGTTTGGGAGAATACAATAAGTGCGGAATTAGAAATAAAAGAATTTCTAATGGAACTAATTGTTGAGTTAAACAAAACAAGTAGAAAAGAAAATGCTAAATTTAAAGTGGCAGATAAAGAATTTCAATTACATATAACAGATATGTTAATTGGAGATGAATATGGAAAGCTTGTAATATTTGCGGATGTTACTAAAGAATCTAGCCTTGAAAAAGCACTTGAAGATAAACGTACTACAGTTGGTGTAATAACAATAGACAGCTATGATGATGTATTACAAGGACTAGATGAATTAGATAAAGTAACAACAATATCTGGAATAGATAAAGAAATAATGTCTTGGATAGGTAAATACGAAGGTATTGTAAGCAAGATAGAAAAAGATAAATATATATATTTTATAGAAAAACAATATGTAAGAGAGCTTGAAGAGAATTCTTTTGAAATACTAGAAAGAATTAACAAGGTTTCTGAAGACAAAGTTAAAATACCAGTAACAATAAGTATCGGATTATCTTATGATGAAGATACTTTATCTGGTAGATACAAATCTGCTATGACGGCTCTAGATGTAGCTATGGGTAGAGGTGGAAATCAAGCAGTTATTAAAACTAAAAAGAAATACGATATGTATGGAGATACAGGTAAACAATTAGAAAAAACAACTAGAGTAAGAGCTAGAATGATATCTCAATCGTTAAAAGAATTAATACAAAACGTAGAAAATGTATATATTATGGGGCACAAAAATACAGATATAGACTGTATAGGTGCTGCAGTTGGTATATACAAAGTAGCTAAAACGTTAGGTAAAGAAGCAAAAATAATAGTAGATTTAAGAAATAATAGTTCTACTAGATATTCTGTAGATAGACTTAGTGAATTAAAAGAATACCAAGATGCATTCGTTGGAAAAGATGCGGCAAGCAAACTAACTTTTGAGAACTCACTTCTTGTAGTTGTAGATACACATAAACAAAGTTATCTAGCAGCTCCGGATATACTAGAAGAATTCGATAAAATAGTAGTAATAGACCACCATAGACGTGGACCAGAGTTTATAGAAAATCCAATACTAACATATCATGAAGTATATGCATCTTCTACATCAGAACTTGTAACAGAACTTCTAATGTGTATGGATGAGGTAAAACTAGAACCAAGAGAAGCTGAAGCATTATTTAGTGGAATAGTAATAGACACTAAAAACTTTACATTCAAAACTGGTGTAAGAACATTTGAAGCATCAGCATACTTAAAGAAAACAGGATTAGATATAACAGAACTTAAGCATATGTTTCAAAACGATTTTGAAACATATATGGCAAAAGTAAATATTGTTAAAAACGCAGAAATAATTGATGGAAAGATAGCAATGTCTATCTGCAAGGAAGAACATGAAAATATTTCTGTAATAACAGCTCAAGCAGCAGACGAACTTTTATCTATAACAGGTGTTGTAGCATCGTTTGTTTTATGTGAGCAAAATGGAACAGTAAATATTTCTGGAAGATCTCTAGGAGATATAAACGTTCAAGTAATATTAGAAAAAATGGGCGGTGGTGGACACATCACATTTGCAGGAGCACAACTTACAGGTGTAACAGCAGAAGAAGCCAAAGAAAAACTATTAGGAATAATAGAAGAATATTCATTAAAAGATTAAAACCAAAATATAAAGATAATAAAAAATAGGTAAAGGAGGAAACATAAATGAAAGTAGTATTAAATGAAAATGTAAAAGGATTAGGTAAGAAATTAGACATAGTAAATGTAAGCGAAGGATATGCAAGAAACTTTTTGTTTCCTAAAAAGTTAGCTACACCAGCAGACAACAAATCTGTTTCTGAAGCAACAACTAAAAAATCAGCGATACAATTCAAGAAAGACACAGACAGAGAAAATGCACAAGAATTAAAAGCTAAAATAGAAGAAATCATTGTAGATTTCAAAGTTAAAACAGCAGATAACGGTAAATTATTTGGAAGTGTAACTTCTAAAGAAATAAGTGATGAACTAAAGAAAACAAGTGGTATAGATGTAGATAAAAAGAAAATTACATTAGATGACAGTATTAAAACAACTGGCGTGTATACTGCTAAAGTGAAATTATACGAAGGAGTAATAGCAAACCTAAAGGTAAGAGTAAGTAATATTTAGGAGGTATCACATGGAAAAAGAGGCTGTGACAAGTAAAATATCACCTAGTGATGTTTATGCTGAACAGGCTGTACTAGGCTCAATGCTTGTAGACAAAGATGCAATAGCTAAAGCAATTGAGGTGTTAAAACCAGGGGATTTCTATAGAGATGACCATAAAGAAATATTCTCAGCAATGCTAGATATTTATAGAAAAGGTGATCCAATAGATATTTTAACAGTAAGAGAAGCATTAAAGCTTAGAAACTCTATTGAAAAAGTAGGAGGAGATGTATATCTATCTTCATTAGTAGATATGGTTCCAACTACTTCAAACATAGATTCTTATGTTAAAATTGTTGAAGAAAAAGCAACACTTCGTTCTTTAATAAAAGCAGCCAATGACATTATTTCATACGGTTATGCCGAAACCGAAGAAGTAGATGAAATAATAGATATGGCAGAAAAGAAAATCTTTGATGTTTTGCAAAGTAGAGCAGCAAAAGGCTATGCGAGTATTAAAGATATATTAGTAGATACTTTCGAGAACATAGAGAAACTATACAATAGCAAATCTAATGTATCTGGTATGGAAAGTGGATTTAAAGACTTAGACTTAAAAACATCTGGACTTAACAATTCAGACTTAATAATTGTTGCAGCAAGACCTGCCATGGGTAAATCTGCATTCGCACTTAACATTGCAACAGCAGTTGCTAAAGCAAATGTGCCAGTGTTAATATTCAGTCTCGAAATGTCTAAAGAACAAATGGTAAACAGAATACTATGTTCTGAAGCACAAGTAGATAGTATGAAAGTTAGAACTGGTAAACTAGATGCAGATGACTGGGTAAAGCTAGGTAAAGCAAGTGGAGATTTATCTGAAACTCCAATATATATAGAAGACACACCAGGTTTATCTTCGGCAGAACTTAGAGCAAAATGTAGAAAAGCGAAACTAGAAAAAGGTATTGGACTAGTTGTAATAGACTATCTTCAACTTATGGAATCTAAAGGTAAAGGCGAAAGCCGTCAACAAGAAATATCTGAAATCAGTAGAGGACTTAAGGTTCTTGCAAAGGAAATAGATGTTCCGGTTATAGCACTATCACAATTATCTCGTGCTGCGGAACAAAGACCAGACCATAGACCAATGCTAAGTGACCTTCGTGAATCTGGATCAATAGAGCAAGACGCGGATATAGTTATGTTCTTATACAGAGACGACTATTACAATCCAGAAACAGAAAAGAAAAACATAGCAGAAGTAATTGTGGCTAAGAATAGACAAGGTTCAACTGGTACAGTAGAACTTGCGTGGTTACCAAATTACACTAAGTTTGCAAATTTATATAATGGCTAAATTAAACAGGGAGAACAATGAATAAATTATTAGAACAAGTAAAAAATAATATATATACATATGGTCTAATAGAAGATGAAGACACAATTGTAATTGGTCTTTCAGGAGGACCGGATTCAATATTTCTTCTTCACGCATTAAGCGTACTTAAACCTGTAATAGAAAAAGAAAAAGAAATAACATATAGACTACATGCAGCACACATAAATCACAAAATACGTGAAGAAGCAGGATATGATGAAAATCTTGCGATGGAATATGCAACAGCACTTGGAGTACCGTTTCACGTACTTGCGGTAGATGTGGAAGCTGAAGCTAAGAGACTAAAAATTGGAACAGAAGAATGTGGTAGAAATGTTAGATACAATTTCTTTAACAAGGTTAAAGAGGAACTTAAAGCAACAAAAATTGCAGTAGCGCATAACGCTGGAGATAACGCAGAAACAATAATGTTAAACTTCTTAAGAGGCGCGGGACTTCAAGGGTTAAGTGGTATGGAATATGTTAATGCAGATATAATTAGACCAATATTAGATATAGACAAAAAAGATATATTAGAATATTTGGATGAAAATAAAATACCTTATGCAATAGATAAAACAAATCTAGAAAACGATTATACAAGAAACAAAGTTCGTAACAATTTGCTAAAAAAAATAGAGCAAGAATTTAATCCAAATATAATAACAGCATTAAATAGAATGGCAAAAATAAACAAACAAGATAACGAAATAATATTAAATGCAGTAAAAGATGCATATAATAATCTTGGAGCAAAAAAAGAAACAAATCAAATAACAATAGATGCAAGAAAGTTTAATGAGCACTCGGATGCTATGAAATTTAGACTTGTAAGACAAATTGTTATGGATTTAACAGGTAATGTTCAAAATCTAGAAATGATACACGTTAAAGATACGTGTAAGTTAATAGAAGCAAACGTTACTGGCAAACAATACATACTTGGAAATAAATATAAACTTGTAATTGTTAAGAAGAATACAGCTGTATTTATGAAGAATGTGTAAAACCACACATAATCATTGAACAAATATACCAAATATGTTAGACTAATGAGACAAAATAGGAGGAATAAATTGAAAAAGACAGGATTTTTCAAAGGGGTAATGAATTATTTATTACTAATATTTGTAGTAGTAATGCTAATCTCTGGACAAAAAGAAAATGAAGCAAAGAAAATAGATTATTCTGAACTTATGACTAAAATAGAAGAACAAAAAGTAGAATCTATTGAAATGTCATATGACAGAACATCGGCAGTAGTTATATATAAAAACGATACTACAAAGAGAAATGTAACTTTAGTATCTGCTACAGCATTTATGGAATCAGTGGAAGATAGAATTAAAGCAGGAGAATTTGAGCTAACAGTTAAAGAACAATCTGGAATGTCAGTAATAGGTGGAATGTTACCAAATTTAATACTAATAGGTCTAGCTGGATTCTTGCTATTCTTCATGATGAAACAAATGGGTGGCGGAAATAACAGCACATTAAATTTTGGAAAGAATAGAGCAAAATTAACAAATCCAAATGCTAAAAAAGTAACATTTGAGAATGTAGCAGGACTTAAAGAAGAAAAAGAAGAACTAGTAGAAATAGTAGATTTCTTAAAAGAACCTAAAAAGTTTAAAGAAATGGGAGCAAGAATACCAAAGGGAATACTTCTAGTAGGTGGACCTGGTACTGGTAAAACATTACTTGCTAAAGCAGTAGCTGGAGAAGCTGGAGTGCCATTCTTCTCAATAAGTGGATCAGACTTCGTAGAAATGTTTGTTGGTGTTGGTGCATCACGTGTAAGAGATTTATTTGAAGAAGCTAAAAAGGTAAATCCTTGTATAGTATTCATAGATGAAATAGATGCTGTAGGACGTCAAAGAGGAGCAGGTTTAGGCGGAGGACATGATGAAAGAGAACAAACACTTAACCAACTTCTAGTTGAAATGGATGGTTTCGGAACAAACGAAAACATTATAGTAATGGCTGCAACAAACAGACCAGACATATTGGACCCAGCGCTTTTAAGACCAGGACGTTTCGATAGACAAGTAGTGGTTGGAGAACCAGACGTTGCTGCAAGAGAAGAAATATTAAAGCTACATGCAAAAGGCAAACCTTTTGTAGAAAGCGTAGACTTTAAGGTAATAGCAAAAAATACAGCTGGATTCTCAGGAGCAGATCTAGAGAATATGGTAAACGAATCCGCGCTTCTAGCTGCGAGAAAGAATAAAAAACAAATAGATATGATAGATGTAGAAGAAGCATTAGTAAAAGTAATGATGGGACCAGAAAAACGTAGTAAAGTAATATCTGAAAGAGATAAGAAACTTACTGCATACCATGAAGCGGGGCATGCTATAGTATCTAGATTCTTAAAGAATCATGATACAGTACATCAAATATCTATCATACCAAGAGGTATGGCTGGCGGATACACAATGTATAAACCAAACGAAGATAAATCATATGCGTCAAAACTAGAAATGGAAGAACATATAGTATCCCTATTAGGTGGTAGAGTAGCAGAAAAACTTGTGTTAAACGATATAAGCACAGGAGCTTCAAACGATATAGAAAGAGCTTCAAAAATTGCTAGAAATATGGTAATGCGTTATGGTATGAGCGATAAGCTAGGACCAATAACATTTGGAGCAAGCCAAGAAGAAGTATTCTTAGGAAGAGACTTCGGAAGTCAAAGAAACTACAGTGAAAAAGTAGCTGCAGAAATAGATGAAGAAGTTAAGAGAATAATAACAACTGGCTATGATACGGCTGAACAATTACTAACAGAAAACATGGATAAACTTCATACAACAGCAAAACTTCTATTAGAAAAAGAAAAGATAGATGCAGAAGAATTTGAAGAAATCTTTACTGGTAAAAAAGAAAAAATAGAAGAACCAAAAGTAGAAGAGTCAAAACAAGAAGTAGTAGAAGAGAAAAAAGAAGAAACTACTACAGAAGAAAATAAATAATATAAAAGGATAACCGAAAGGTTATCTTTTTTTATGCAAAAATACTACCATAAATTTACATATATAAAATCAATGTCGAATTTTGTCACATTTTGTCAAACAAATAAAAATAATCCCAACAAACAAATCCAATTTCACTAACAACCTAAATGATAATTTTAAGTCATAAGAGGTTGGAGGTGAATACTATGAGCTTTTGGGAGTGGATATCATATATGTTTAGATTTTAATATTGTGTTAAATGTTTAATATCTTGAAAATCCCTCTTGTTTTTTGTATAATAATGGCAAAAAGGGGGATTTTATGTTTGCTAAATTCTTTGTTATAGAAAATATTACCTTTTTTAT
>JAZTYX010000046.1:0-4245 GCA_045637095.1 Clostridia bacterium
TGCTAGAGTTAATTCATATCCATTAGGTGTAGCCGAGAAAACATTAATATTATATTTAATAGGTGGATATAAATGGAAAGACATTCACGATGATAATAAAGAAGATATTTTTAACTATTTTGATGGAAAATATAGTACTAAAGAAATGGGAGCAATTTTGGAAGAGTTGGGATACGATGTTGTATATAAAAAGAATGGTTTGACAGCTTATTGGTAGGAGGAGTTTATGAAAAGCAAGGTTTTGTCGAATATAAGAATGACAAGAATAAAGGATTTTATATTTATATTCATATTAGGTATATTGCCAAATTTAGGTATATTTATCTTTGTTGCTGAGGGTAATCTTGATGAAACATGGTTGGGGCTTGCTATAACTGCAATATTGGCATGGTATGCTGATTTTTGTTTAGTAAAGACATTAATTATGATAATACATCCAGATAGAAATAGTGTATTTAGGAAATATGGCGGCGTAGAAAAATTAGAGGCAATTGTAGAAGAAATTAACAATACAAAAGAATATGAAGATAATAAAATGGTATTATCAAAAAATTATATTGCAAGCAAGAGGTGTTATGAAGACATTATATCGTATGATAATATATTGCTAGTTTATAAGTTAGTTCATAAAACAAATTATGTAATAGATAGATATGCTGTCGTTATAATAGATAAATATAATGAAAAAGTACAGTATGATTATTTCCGAGGCCAAGAAGAATTAGTAGATAAATTGATATTAATAATAGGATATAAAAGTAAAAATGCAAAATTGGGGTATTCACCACAAGCAATACAATATGTAAAAGACAATATAGTTTCTATTCCTGCAGAAAAAACGTTTGAACAAAAAAAACAAGAATCAAAAAGTGATGTTGCAAAACAAAATCCGCAAATAAATGTTGAAATTCCAAAGATAGAGAAATATATGTGCCCAGACTGTAATGAATTTATTACAATGGATGATAAGTTTTGTAGAAATTGTGGGTGTAAAATAGATTGGACGTAGTCAGAAAATATAATAGAATAAATATGATTGTAGCAGGTCGCAAGACCTCCTTTTTGTTGTTTTTATGCGGTTTGTGTGATATAATATATGTGCAAATTAAATGGGTTTGTCTTTGAAATTTTTAAGGCATAAGGAGAACAACTATGACTAATAACGAAACAATGAAAAACAGATTTATGGAGCGGTATACGCAAGCAGTAACAGCGGTGGGGATTTTTAAGGAAGGCATAGACATGCTTGAAACAATTAAAGAAGGAGTAGATAAAGTTAAGACGGTTGAAACTTTTTTAGAAACAATCGTAAATTGCAATATATCTATTCCAGAATTTAAGGAAATGAAGGATGTTTTAGTAGAATACCTTTCTGAACAAAGAACGCATGTTGAAACTCTCGCGTATCTGAACCATCTTCATGATATCACGTATTACAAAGCAAGCAATATGCTCTTAATGCAAGATGTATTCAAGTGCTATTTCTAATTAGCATTTGTATATGCACCCATACTATTAAAATAGTATGGGTGTTTGCTTTATATATAGGATTTATTAGTTATATTTTATTATTTCAGTTACTTTAATTTTATTTGTATATATGGTAATATAACTATAGTTTAATTTGAATATATTAAGGAGTTTTTATGATAATTATATTTATATTTTGTATATTAGGTATTGCCGGATACTTTAATGATATTACTTGGCTTACATATGTAGGTATGGGACTTGGAATTGTTGATCATATTTTAGGTGTAATGACTGGCATGCAAAAGAGCCTTAATACATTATGGTTAGCAATATTATTTGGTATTGGAATGGCTATAGCGGGAAATGGTTTACTTCAATCTATAGCTATATGTATTTGTTTTGAGAATGTAATAAGTGTTACGCTTGGTTTGGTTTTAATGATAATAACAGGTGTAGTTAATACCAGAAGAATTAAGAAAGAAAAAGAAGAATAGATATATAACACCCCTGAAATGTTAAATACACTTCAGGGGTATAGTTTTACTTTTTGTTTGTGAGTTTTACATCAAACGGAATTCCTTGTTCATGAATTACTTTCTTTACAAAGATGTTTAAAGCATCAGATGCAGAAAGTCCCATTGCTTCACATGTTTTTTCAAACTGCTTTTTTACATCTTCATTTATGCGAAAGCTAAGGGTAGTAGTTTTGTTACTCATTTTACTGTTTCTCCTTTTTAATTATATTATGGTAGATGCATTAAATTACGCTAATATTATACCACATGTTTACATAAAACACAAGTTGGGCGGTGACTGCCTTTTTTTGACATTGATTTTATAGCTTCTTTGATATATAATGAAGACGATATGATTCTAAACCAAAATAAATTTATGGAAGGGGAAACACTATGAAAAAGCTTGTTATCTTGTGTGTAAAAGATGACGCAATTAGCACAGAACTTGTACGGGGATTACTTTCAAATCTAAAGGAGGCAACACAACTTAAGCAGTATACTACGGATAAAGCTGCAAGTGAAATCTTCGAAATTGTACCAAGCAGAACCTTTTTTGATATGCTTGAAGAATGTAAATTCTTAGAGTATCACGATGAAAACGGAGTGTTTTATGGGACACCGTATGATCGTTCGGAAAAAGGCGAAGGTATCACGATTATGGTCAACAGTGTTGATATTGCTTTGGAAATCAAGAAGTACAACACAAAGGCTATGACATTCTATGTTTTACCAACTGATGAAAGCGAAGAATTTCTTAACACGAAGTTTAAATGGAATGATCCCAAGACAAAGAATAAACTTTTGGATTTTCTTGTAGCCTATGATACTGCAGAAGAAGCAGTATATAAGATTACAAGAATCGTAGAGTTTATGATTGAGAACGCAATTTTTAGCAGTATGATTTAATTTATTAGCGCGGAACAATTTGTTCCGTGCTTTTGCTTGTTATTTTTTTAGATATATAATATACTGAATGTATATAATTTTAAGAGGTTAAAATGTTTGATGAAAGTATAAAATTTAAATATTCTTGGAGACCTTATCAAGCGAAAGTACTAGAAAAGGCAGATAAGTTTCTAAAAGATGGAAGAATAAATATAGTTGCAGCGCCTGGTTCTGGTAAAACAGTATTAGGGCTCGAACTTGCACGTAGATTAAATAATCCAGTATTAATTTTGTCTCCGACAGTAACTATAAAGAATCAATGGATAGATAGATTTGTAACATTATTTATGCCAGAAGGAAGTAAAACTCCTGAATGGATAAGTGACAACATATATTCTTTAAATAAATTTACATCTGTAACTTACCAAGGTCTTCATTATGCGTATAAACGTACTAAAATGACAAATAGAAGAGATCCTGAAGAAACAGATGATGAAGTGGAATTTGAAAAGCAAGAGACTACAATAGATATTAAGGCATATGATATAGTTCAAGAAATTAAAAACAACAAAATTAAAACAATAGTGTTAGATGAAGCTCATCACTTAAAAACAGAATGGTGGCAAAGTTTAACTAACATATTATCTGAACTAAAAGATGTAAAAATTGTATCATTAACAGCCACTCCGCCTTATGATACGGATTATACAGAGTGGCAAAGATATGTTAAACTTTGCGGAGATATAGACATGGAAATTTCTGTACCGGAACTAGTACAAGCTAAGAATCTATGTCCACATCAAGATTTTGTATATTTTAGTTATCCGACTAAGGAAGAAAGAGACAAGATACAAGAACACAAAGATAATATTAACAAAGTAATAGAAGAAATAAAGTTAAATAAAGCGTTTGCACAAATGCTTTTAGAACATCCATATATAGATGTAACTGCTAGATATTTATCTGATATTTTAGATAATGCTGAATTTTATAGCAGTATGTTAGTATTTCTAAATGCCGTTAATGCACCAATAAAGAAAGAAAAGGTGGAAATACTAGGTCACAACAAACCAATACCATCACTTGATCTTAAATGGATGGAAAGGTTGTTGCAATACATCTTATTTGGAGAAATGCCATATTTTATGCAAGACAAATGTGTAGAAGTGGTAAAAGAAATAGAAGGTAAGTTAAATAAAATTGGTGTTATAGAAAAGAAAAAAGTTATCCTTACTAATAGCGAAAGTATTAAGAAATACTTTACTACAAGTGTTAGTAAACTAGATAGTATAAACCAAATAGTAAAAGGTGAATATGAAAATTTAGGACAAGATTTAAGAATGGTAATACTAACAGATTTCTTAAGAAAAGA
>JAZTYX010000047.1:0-4027 GCA_045637095.1 Clostridia bacterium
ATAATTACGATAGTCAAATTGTTGTATTACATTATTAACCATCTCTTGATTAAATACTTCATTTAAATATGGGCGCATAGCATACACTGGTACACGTTCCTTATTATACTTCTTAACTATATTGTTATTCCAAACTGTAAACCAAGTATTTGATTCAGGCTTGAATTTAATAATGTATTGCGGCTTAATAAGGGGTCTCTTGTCTATTAAGGCTCTGTCTTCATCACGCTTATTAGTAAATGTGCTGTTATTACCTAATAGTATATCAGCTATAGACCCTTTACGCATTTGCTCATATTCAGCTGTTGGCTTAACATAGTGAATAACAGCTCTCTTACTTTTAAGTTTATATATTCCAAATTCTTCTGGTATAAAATTAAAGCAAGTTAATATATCACTTGAATCACTTACATTATTACCAAGCATCCATATTTTAATACGATCCTTTTGATTTCTACACATAGTTTCTAATAAGTTAATTAAAGCATAAGTTCTGTCAAAGTTAGATTCTCCTGCTTCTGCTATAAATTCATCTACAACTATATTTTTGAAATGTGATGGATCTTTAAACCACTCAGCATCCATAAGTGTTTGTCCTTTAGTTTTATAATATGTACTAGCACCATATACTTCTGCTATTTTAGTTTTTTTAATTACTCTTGTTTGCTCTTTACCTTTCTTGTCTATAAAAGTCTCTTCTTCTACATGAAAAACTTCAGTACCACGTGTACGTAAATTAAGCCCATATCTTCTTACTAGCATTGGCTCAAATAATTTCTGAGCATTATTCTTTAAAAGCTCCTTAGCATGCTCTTCTCTTAATCTAATCCAAGTTATATAATTGTCTGGATTCTTCTTCCATTGACTTAAGCAATAATCTTGTACGCAAAAACCTTTACCAGTTTGTCTTGAAGCTATTAAAATGTAAAATAAGGCCCAATTGGCATTACCCAATATAGGTCTTAAATTATACCAAGGCGATTTACAGTGGTAACGCTCTTGCTGAAGCATATCTGTTATCATATCTTCTTCTGTCATATTAGTCTCCTTATATTAGCTCAAATACATTTCCTGTATAAGTATGCGAAATTTTGTATGTTAGTTTACCGCTAATAAAATAACCATCTTTCCAATTGCTTTCGTTTTCTATATCAGCTAAAGGTATATTATATTCATTAGCTAGTTCTTCAGGTGTATAACCTAAGCTCGCTGTAAGCTTACTTATTTTATCTTTCTTCATATAAGCATAAAAACCATTTGTAGTTAATTTCTTTTTAGTTTCTGAACGTATTGCTATATATTGATCTAATCTTTTACATAAAGCTTCTCTTTCTGCTATTGTATGCTTTGTATCAGCCATAATTTTGTCTTTAAAAGCATTTATATTTTTTGAATATTTTTGGCCTTTTGGTCCTACCAAAGCTTTGCCACGTGTAGATTTATGCTTATTATCATATTTATAAGTTTTATCTATTTCGTATATTTTAGTTCTTACTTTGCCTGACTTTGTTGTCCAAGTACGTTTAACACGTTTCATATATATTTACCTTCCTTAATTTAATATTTGTTGCTTTATTGTCTACTATATTATACTGTGCAATTATGCCTTTTGAAAGATCAACATTTTCTCTAGCTGTATTTCTACAAAGACCTTTCATATCATTATTCATCTGTATAAGCCAATAATTATCACCATATACAAAATAACAGTCTCCAATATCTAAACCAGCTTCTCCTATTTTGTCGCTATTAGGTACTACATTAATGGGGTGTTGCACTACAAAGCCATCTGTATTTATATAAATAAAATCACCACCAACTTTGTCCATTAGAGCTCTTAATCTATTATTTATTTGTTTAATAATCCAATTATATGTTTCTCTGTGGCCTACTTTTGTTAAATAACCTACATATATATTTGCAACTTTTTTATTATGTTTTGCAACTTTAACAATATCTTTTGCAGCACGTGGGAATAATTCACATAATATACTTGCGTGTGCTTTATGAAAGTCATAATGATAACAGTTTGTATATTTATATACTATATTAGGTATTTGATCAGGTATATAATGTATTTGTGGCTCAAATGTAGCTAAAGTGTGGCTATTTAATATGTCTTCAATTTCTTGCTCAGTATAATATTTTTTTAATATTTTATTCTCATAATTATACGCATAAACTGGATTCATATCTGTTGTGCACTTATTTGAGTTGTCATCTACTTCACAAATACATTGTTTCCAGTCAGTGCAGCCTTTAATGTTGTGTGCATAATAATTTAGTACATGTTCTGGGCAAACTATTTCCTTTTTATTATAATAGATAGCAGATTTAGGCGAAAAACCACCTTTATATTTACTTAAATCAGGTGTATATTCTCCGTCTAATTCTGATGTTATCTTTTCGTACACTTCTCGTGTAATAATAAACTTTTTTAATATTGCTGACATATCTTATTTATTTTTGCTTTAAATTAAAAGCCAATTTTACCATCTTTTACAATTACAAATACATTTGGCATAACTTCATATTTCCCATCTTCCATAGTAATAAGCTCATTATAGCTCCATTTAGACTTAATATCTGGCTTGTAAGATATTTTATTTGACTCTGTAGTATTTTGCTCTTCTACGGGCTTATTTTGAGTCCTAAGAGCTATCTTGCGCATTTCATATAATTGATCTTTAAGCGATTTTATTAATTTGCTTGATTCTTCTTGTGATAAACTAATATCTATTTCTTTATTAATATGTAGTTTTGCATATAAATCTCTAATATAATTTTCTTGAGCTTTAGTCATTATTATTCTCCTTGTCTATAAGTGTTTTATATATGTCAGCATAAGTCTTATCTGCAAATGGTTTAAGTGAAAGTGTAATACCATCTTCAGTAATACTTATACATCTTACCATATTACCTATATCAGTATCTACATTGATATGCTTGTCTAAAGTTTCTTCTAATCCTTTTACATAATGTTTAATTGTCATTTCTTGTTTCTCCCTTAATCTATTTTAAATATTCAATTAGTATATTATAATTACCTGCTACCAACATACGTCTAAACGAGTCAATTTCGGCTTCTGGCATATACTTTTGCGATAATAGTAAACATATTTCAATTAGCTTTACTTTCTCTTGTCTTAATGTTTTGCTGTCATTTAGAATGTCATCTAATAATTCTTCTGTTTTTTTCATTGTCTTATTTCTCCTTTCTATTAGCATTTTCTTTACGTGTGCACCATTCAAGGTTTTCTACTCTATTATCCCAACGAACATGATTTCGATGATTAACTTCCGGCTTATTCTCTGGATTAGGTATAAAAGCTTCTGCTACTAGTCTATGAATATAATAATGTTTTTCTTCTCTACCTGGCTGAATAGACATATAACCAAAGCCATTTGTATGTGGTGTCACAAGTCTACAACCATATTTGCAATATTTTCTAACTATACCTAAAGTATCTATAGTATAAGTATGTGTTGCATATACATTATTACCTTTATATACTTCTTTTTGTAGCCATATTTTTTCAGTATCTGTTTCTTTTACAACTACTTCTAACCCTTTCTTAAAACGTCTTTGATAATTCTTTTGATATTCTAAATAATTATCTTTATGTGCTTGTTGATAAGCTTTTGAAGCTTTAGCTTGATTTTGCTTTCTATTAGGTGAATTTTCATATCTAAACTTTTGAAGCTCTTTAAATAGCTTATCTTGCTCTGGCGTTCTGTCAGCCTTGTGGACAGGTAGTCCTGACCATTCTTGTTTGTAACCTGGTAATGTTTTTAAAATACTTTTCATCTCTTGTTTCTCCTTTGGCTTTGTGCCTTCATTATATTATACGATATATTTTTTCAATTTCTATCGTGTTCATTAAATTTAGCACTAAATTTAAAACAAGTTTTTAAAAAGTAAGAACATATTGTATAATATATTGTAGAAACGAAACAAAGTGTTCTGTATTTTTAAACTTTTAGAACATTTTGTTCTGTAATTAACGCTAAATTATAGTGTGTAGCG
>JAZTYX010000048.1:0-38522 GCA_045637095.1 Clostridia bacterium
AAATGATAAAGTAATACATATATATTCTGCAGAAGAATTAAAATGGGTAGCAGATCAAGTAAATGCAGGAACAAATACTTTTGAAGGATGGACAATCTATCTAGAAAGTGATGTAGACTTTGGAGCAAGACCAGAAGGAGACAATTGGGAAACAACTGCAAACGAAGGCAGAAAATGGGATCCGATAGGAGTGACTGTTGCAAATAATTTCAAAGGAACATTTGATGGAAAAGGCCATACAATAAGAGGAATGTATGTAAATCAAACAGCTAATTATGGTGGATTTATAGGAAATGGGTATTCTGTTAAAAATCTTACAGTAAAGAACAGTTATGTAAAAGCTCTTAACTGTGCTGCTGCTATTATGGCAGCAACACGTGTTGTAGGAACAACGCCAGCGGTAATAGAAAATTGCCATAATGTAAACACAACAGCTATAGCTACAGAAACTGAAGCGGCTGGAATAGTATCACAAACAAGTGAAAAAGATGTTGTAACAAAATGTAGCAACACGGGAACAATTAAATCGACTGGGAACTTTACGGGTGGAATAGTTGGATTAGCATCGCCTAACACAAAAATTACATATAATAATAACTCGGGTAAAATCGAAGGTGAAGCATTAGGTGTAGCTGGAATAGCTGGTGCTACTAATTCAAATTCATTAGTGGAAAATAATGCTAATAATGGTAAAGTAACAGGTGTGAATTATGTAGGCGGAATAGTTGGAAATTCAAATACAGAAGTAACTATAAATAATAATACAAATACAGGAAGTATTAGTTCAACAGAAGGTGCAGTTGCAGGAATTGTAGGTGTAGCTAATAATTCAGGAGTTATAACAAACAACAGAAACGCAGGTGCTGTATCAACAGCTACAAAATGGGCAGGCGGTATTGTTGGAGCAGGAATGAACAATCTTACAGTAAGTAACAATGTAAATGATGGAAGCGTTACAGCTGCCGATATAATAGCTGGCGGAATAGCCTTTCAATTAGGAACTGGCTCTAATATCACAAACAATATAAATAATGGAACTATTAAAACTGGATCATATTATGCTGGTGGAATAGTGTGTATGTTAAATTATAATTCTAATGCTACAAATAATATAAACAATGGAAACATTATAGCTGGTAGTTATGGAGCAGCGGGAATAATTACTAGTATTGATTCTACTCAAGGACTTTCAAAAGTGTCGAGTAATACAAATAATGGAACAGTACAAGGAGAGACTAAATGGATTGGTGGAATATTAGCTATATCTAATGTGCTAGAAGGTGGAACTGTTGATGTAATTAACTTGGAAGTTTCAAATAATATAAATAATGGAAAAATAACAACAGAAAAAGGAGCGTTTAGAGTAGCCGGAATAGTTGGAAATTGTAATGCTAGTACAGTTCTGTTTAATAACATAAACCGCGGAAATATAGATGGATATGGAAATATGAATACTTCAGAGTCTTATGCTGCCGGAGGAATTGTTGGAACAAAAGGTGCGTATGTATATATCTACAACTGTTTTAATACAGGTAGCGTTAAGAGTAAGAAGTGGGCAGGTGGAATTCTTGGAAATATCTATCCTGTTGGTGAAGATGCAAATGATATACTAGAATCATATGATGGAGAATATATAAAAGGTGTATATAATACTGGTAGTGTAGAAGCAGTTGAAGGCCCTGCTGGTGGAATATTGGGTTCATATGATACAAGAGGGAAATTGGTTGAGGGACTAGCTAAGCAAATAACAAATACATATAACATAGGTGAAGTTAAAGGATTAGATTCTGCTGGTTTAGTCGGCGGTTTTGCAGGTATTAAAAATAGTATTAACATGGGCGCTGTAACTGGTACAAATAAATATGGTATTATAGCTAATAAGTTAGCAACTACAGAAATAAGTAATGTATATTACTTATCTGGAGTACAATCAGATGTTGGAACAGCTATGGATAGAGCTAGTATGACAAATACATTTATGCAAGGTGTACTTGGAACAGAGTTATTTAATTACTCATCTTCAACACCGCAACTTTATAAAATTAATGTTGAGTATACAACAAGTGGAATAACTAAAGTTACGGTGACAAACGAAATATTAAAATAACAAATATGAATAAGTGTAAATGAAAAACATTTACACTTTTTTTTTAATATTCTTATTGCCAAAAAATAAAATATATAATAATATAGATAATATATAAACAAGGAGGAACAAATGAAAAAGAAAACAGGTATATCGTTAATAGTATTAGTAATAACAATAATAGTTATGATAATACTAGCAGCAAGTGTGGTAATAACACTTAGCAATACAGGCGTAATAAATAAGGCAAGTGAAGCAGTAGATAAAACTAATATTAATGAGATTCAAAATTATGCTACTTTAATATGGAGCGATGAATACATAGCAGGTAAAAGAGACGAACAACTTAAAGAGGATGTATTAGGCAAATTAGAAGATTATAATGACATTTATGATATAGAAGTGAATAATGGTGGGGTTACAGTTAAACCTAAAGATCCTGAAAAAGGTAATTGGAAATTAGTAAAAACACCTAATTCTATGGGAACAAAAGTAACAGCGGTAAAGGTTACAAATGGAACATTAACATTAGATGTAGGAACAACGGTAAATTATATGACACAAGGTGTAGGACCTGAAGATGCAAAGTATATGAGTGGTTGGAAAGTTCTAGGTGTAGATGATAAAGGCAGATTATTAATAATGTCTAATGAATGTATTACAGGTAGATATTTAAATTTCTCTGGTACAGCTGCGGATTTTGAAAACGCATTGACTACTATACAAAATACGGTTGATGCATACAAGGAAGATACATATGCATCATCTATAAGAAGTGTTAAAGTAGAAGATATAGATGCCCTAGTGAACTATGATAAAAGAAATTATGAAAAAGGAACTATATATGAATATGGATTAAAGGTTTCTTTTGAATGGGATGGCACAGGATATCCTAAATATAGTTATGGAGCAACAACAGGCAATTTATCGCTTGCAAATGCTAACCATAGCTCTACAGGATTTTTATATTATGATGCTGCGGCAAATAAGGTTATACTTGCGCCTTATACTTCGACAGCGGGAACAAAGATAGCTACAATAGAAAATAATATATATACATATGTTGGAGCAGATTATATGGAACAATCAATACCTGCATATTCAATGATATTTGATAGTTCTACATATTTCTTAGCTAATAAATTTACATCAGCTGGTATAGAAGTACCATATTATGGCTTGTTTGCAATGAATGGTGCTAGAGTAGATAATGGTGTTACGTTTAGTAGCTTTGGATATTCTAATAACTATATGTCATACAATGGTAACTATGTTCGTGCGGTTGTAACATTAAAAAATAATGTTGTATTAACTGAAAGTGAAATCACTCCAGGAACATATGATGTAACAATAGCTGAATAAAATAAAGGAAAGATAAGAGAAGATATTTATAAGTATCTTCTCTTATTTTATACATATTTCCTTGAAAAAATAGTTAGAAATATATATAATATACTCGAGTAATAATACGAAAGAATAGGGGTTAAAATGGGATCATATTTAATGCATATTGGAATAACAGATAAGGTGAGAAGAAAACTAAAATTATCTACTAAGTTTATATATGGTAGTATTCTACCGGATTTAGTTAAAATGGAAACTGGAGATAGAGCAGGAACACATTTCTTAAAGACAATTGAAGATAAAGATGGTATAAAAAGACTACCAGTAATAGATGATGCAATAGCAATGTTAGGGGATAATATAGATAAAGAAGTTCGCCTTGGATATATTGCACATTTAATAGAAGATCTTCTTTGGTTTGAAAAATACATTCCTAGCTTTGCAACTAAATTAGAAGAAGGAAAGAAACAATATTTGGCAGATAATAGTGTGCATTCTGCAGAAGAATTTAGTAAAGATATATATGAAGATTATTCTAAAATTAATTCATATATGGTAGAAAAATGTGAGTTGGATTACATTAAACTTAAAGAACAGCTAAAAGAGATAATGACAGATAAAGAAATAGAATTTTTAGATAAGAATGATCGTATGAGAGATATTGAAGAAATAGAAACAACAAAAGTAATTACAAAGGACAAGTTAGATGAATACATTGAAGAAGCAGAAGAAAAAGTAGAGGTAGTAATTAAAGAATTGTTAGGAGAATAGTATGGGATTAATTGCAATTTTAGATGATAATACAATTAATAAAATAGCAGCAGGTGAGGTTGTAGATAGACCGGCATCAATAGTAAAAGAATTAGTAGAAAACTCTATAGATGCAGGTGCTACACATATATCTGTAGAAATAAAAAATGGTGGTATCAGCTATATTAAAATATCAGACAATGGAAAGGGAATAGCAGCAGATGATGTTGAAATTGCCTTTGAACGTCATGCGACAAGTAAGATTAGAAAAGAATCAGATATATTAAAGATAACATCTTTAGGGTTCCGAGGAGAAGCACTAGCTTCAGTAGCAAGTATAGCTAAAGTTACTATGGAAACTAAGACTAAAGATGAACATACTGGAACTAGAATTGTAATTGAAGGTGGTAAGACTTTAGAATTAGAAGAAATAGCATCTAACAAAGGGACAAGCATTACTGTAGAAAATGTATTCTATAATGTTCCTGCAAGATATAAATTCTTAAAGAAAGATTATACAGAAGCAGGATATATAGAAGATGTAATAACAAGAATGGCAATTATACACCCAGAGATATCGTTTAAGTTTGTAAGTAATAACAAACAAATAATAAACACTACAGGCAGTGGAGATATTAAACATGCCGTATACAATATATTTGGCAAAGATATAGCAAGTGAATTAATACCAGTAGAATATGAATATAAATCTATGAAGGTATCTGGAGTAATAGGAACACCTAAAACATCAAGATCAACAAGACAATATGAATTTACATATATTAATGGAAGATTTGTTAAAGATAAAACATTAATGACAGCATTAGAAAAAGCATTTGAACAAAACTTAAATATTGGCAAATTTCCATTTGCAATATTAAATCTAGATTTATCTCCAAGTGAAGTTGATGTAAATGTGCATCCAGCAAAACTAGAAGTTAAGTTTGAACATGAATCAGATGTTTTTGATATAATTTATCATGGAGTAACTAATGCACTTTTAGATTACCACAAAAAAACAAGTCCTTTTGCTGTGGAAATTAAACCCGAGTATACAAGTATTCCTAATGTTAATGTAGAAAAGGTTATAACAGATTATATTTCTAAAACTGACGAAAAAACATCAATGCCAGTAATACCAACGGTTTCTGTAGATATTGCGGATAACACGAAAGAAGAGACACTAGAAATCTCACCAATTGTGGAAACAGCAGAAGCAAATTCACAAACAACCGTTCAAATAAATACATACACCGAACCAGTCTTAACAAGAGAAGTGGAATATGTGGGTAAAGAGGGAATTTTAGAGATAAAAGATATAGTAGATAGTGTAAACGAAGAAGAAAAGAATAAGTATGAAACAAAGATAAACTATAAATATGTAGGTTCTTTATTCGATACATATATTCTTATAGAGATAGAAGAAAAGTTATATATAATAGACCAACATGCGGCACACGAAAGACTACTATATGAACAAATTAAAGAGATATATTATTCGAAATCTAAAGAAACTCAAATGTTACTTATCCCGTCTTTAGTAGAACTTAAGCATAATGAACAAGAGCTAGTTATAAGAAATAAAGAATTGTTTGAAGAAACTGGTTTTGAATTAGAAGAGTTCGGAGATAATATGATAAAAATAGCTGGTGTTCCAAATATAGGATATGATATGGATTATGTGGAACTATTTAAAGACACTTTAGATGAGCTTAGAATGGAATCCAAAACTACTAAAGAGGAAAGAGAAGAAAGATTTTTAGCAACTATAGCTTGTAAAGCCGCGGTTAAAGGAAATATGAAATTAACTGCTACAGAACATGTTGCGTTAATAGACAAAATGGTTAAATTAGATAGACCGTTTACTTGTCCGCACGGTAGACCAACTGCATATGAGATAAGTAAATATGAAATAGAAAGAAGATTTGCAAGGAAGTAATAATGAAAAATACAGTAATAGTAATAACAGGACCAACTGCTTCTGGTAAAAGTGGAATTGGTATAGAGCTTGCTAAAAGACTTAACGGTATAGTTATTTCTGCAGACTCTATGCAAATATATAAAAAACTAGATATAGGAACAGCTAAAGTAACTGAAACTGAAGCAGATGGTATAAAACATGAATTAATAGATATTATAGACTTTGACAAAAACTTTAGTGTAAGTGATTATAAAGATTTATGCTATGAAAAATTAGATGAAATAATAAGTCAGGGTAAAACGCCAATAATAGTTGGTGGTACTGGACTATATATTAATGCTGTAGTAAATAACATGGAATTTAATAAGTTTGATGAGAAATTAGAAAACGAGGTAAATGCCAAATTAGAAGAACTAGCAAACGGAAAAACGCCAGATGAAATTTACGACATATTATATAATATGGATAAAGAGGCAGCATTAAAAATAGGAAAAGGAAATGGCAAGAGACTTATCAGAGCAATTAAGTTAAATATGTTAGGAATAGAAAAAAGCAGCATAGATGAAAAGAATGATTTGTGGCATAAAAATCCTAGCAAGTACAATTTTTTAACAGTATTTCTTGATATGCCAAGACCTTTGTTATATGATAGAATAAATGGAAGAGTAGATATAATGCTTAAAGATGGTGTTTTAGAAGAAGTTAAACTACTTTATCCGTTAAGAGATGAAAAATTAACAGCTGTACAAGCTATAGGATATAAGGAGTTTTTTAATTATCTTGAAGGTACAAGTTCGTTAGAAGAATGTACAGAAATGTTGAAGCAAAAGTCTAGAAACTATGCTAAAAGACAAATAACATGGTTTAAGAAGCTAGAAGATAAAATAGTAGTTGATGCTTCTAAATCTAAAGAAGAAATTGTTAAGGAGATTATAGATAGATATAATGAAGAAAGTAAGTAGTATTAAGAGAATTGATGTAAAAACTAATCCTGCAGGATATGTTGCAGGAGTGTTTTTCATCGCCTTAATATTACTTACTTTGTTTTTTTCTCTAAAGCCTAAAGATGAGCGTATGCTTTTAGAGAATGGTACTATAGAAAAGTCTGGTTTATATACTGCTTATGTAGTAAAAAATGAGGCGTTAATAAAAAAAGATGTAACCAAAGTTTTGGTCCCAGTAACAGCTGAAGGTTCAAAAGTATCTAAAGGTGGAATAGTTGCTACATATAGAGGTGAAGAATATAGTAATTATGAAGAAACATTAGCTAAAATGGATAAAGAAATTTTAGAATTAATGAAAGATTTACCACCTATATATTCAAGTGAAATAGATGCAATAGATAAAACAATATATTCTTTGATAAAAGAGAGTATACATGAAACATCATATTCTAAAATGCAAGAATATAAGCAACGTATAAATTCATATATAAACAAAAGAGCTGGAATAATTGGAGAACTTAGTCCAGATGGTGCTGAAATTAAGCAACTTATAGAAGATAGAAATAAATATGAGTCGCAAGCTAAAAAATCAAACGACAATATACTTGCTCCAATTACAGGATTAGTATCATATAAAACAGATGGGCTAGAAGATAAGCTGTCTGCAAAGAATATAGATAGTTTAAGTTATTCATTAATCAAGAGCTATGTAGATTCTAGTGATTTAGTAAATAATACGGATATAAAAATAGTAAATAATTATGAAGCATATATAGTTACTAAAGTTGGATTAGATAATAAGGAATATATAAAAAAAGGTTCATCTTATGATATAAGACTTGTTGAATCAAATAATCAAATAATAAGAGCAAGTCTTGCTAAAGTGGAAGAGACAGAAGATGGCTGCGAGTTATACTTTAAGGTTACTAACGGAATAGAAAACATAGTAGAACAAAGAAAGATAGAAATAGAAATTGTTTGGTGGCAAAAATCGGGACTAGTTGTAATGAATGAACTTCTAAATAAATATGATGCTAAAGATGCAAATTATATTTATGCAGTTAAGTATTCAGAAATAGTTAAAGTGCCTGTAAAGATAGTAAGACAAAATGATAAGTATTCAATAGTAACAAATTATGATAAAGAAGAACTTGAAGAATTAGAAATTGAGACAGATTATAAAATAAAGTTACATGATAGAATAATATTAAAAGCAAATAAGAATAAAAAGTAGGAGAATAACATGAGAAAAATGAAAAAAGGTATTACAGTATCTACATTAAGTATAGCTATTGTAATAATGTTAATATTAGTATCAGTTTCTTCAGTGGCTGGTATAAGAGCAATAAAAACAGCTTCGTATGAAGAATTTACAAGTAAAATCTTAAGACTTTCTGATGATGTAAATATATATGTAAAAAAGAATGGAACATTGCCAGTAAAAAATGAAATAGTATCTCAAGCTGGAATGAATACTGTGCTAAAAGAACTTATTACAAATAACGGAGATGCAAATAATACACTATATGTATTAGATCTAAATAAGCTTACAACAGAAAGTATAAATATGGGTGAAGGTAATACAGAAAATCTAGATGTTTTCTTGGTTGCTGAGAATACAAACAATGTATATTACTTAAAAGGATTCGAATACAAAGGTGTAAGATATTACGGATTTAGTGGTACGGATATAAATGGGATTTAACTGCAAAAAATGTAGAATTTTGTAACATTATATAAATATGTAAAAGTTTTGAAAAAATCACCTAAAATATATTGCAATTTGAATTTTTATATAGTATTATAACGATATATGATGAGAGGGGTTATATAATGAGCGCAGCAATGATTAATAAATTTATGGGTATGCTAGGTTTAGCAGAACCAATTGATGAAGAAGAATATATAGAAGAAGTAGAAGAAACTGTTGAAACAAAACAACCAGTTAAAGTTGGTTATTTTGCTAACAGATTTACAAATAGAAACGATGATGAAGATAAAATATCTAGAAGTGCAAAAGTACTTCCAATGACAGGGGCAAGTCCGGTCGTTACATCTTCTAAGATGGTTATAACAGAACCACAATGTTTTGATGATGTAAAGGAAATAAGTGAGCACTTAAAAGATAGAAGATCTGTTATAGTAAACCTTGAAACTGTAACTAAAGAAGATCAAAGAAGAATTATAGACTTCTTAAGCGGTGCTACATATGTTATAGATGGAAGTATGCAAAAAATATCATCTTTAATATATTTAATAACTCCAAAGAATGTTGAAATACAAAACGATATAGAAAAAGCACAATATAGAAGCAAACTTTCATTCTCATGGATGAAATAATAGAACAAATGAAGAGTGGTAGGCAAATATGCATACCACACTTTTTATATTAACAGCATAAATGAAGTATAGGGGGAAGTAATAATGTTAACACCAACAGAAATAGATAACAAGACATTCAAAAAAGCAGCAATAGGTGGATATGATGTAAATGATGTTGAAGCATTTTTAGAAAAAGTAATAACAGATTATGAAGCTTTAATAAAAGAAAATAGCGATCTTAAAGACGAAATAGAAAAAGGTAAAGAAAAAATAGCATATTATAAGTCATTAGAAGATGGTATCGAAAAAACACTAGAAAATGCTAGAGAAGAAGCTAAAGCAATGAAATACACTGCAACTTCAGAAATAAGTGCATTAAAGGAAAAGGCAACCTTAGAAGCAACAGAGGTAAAAGCAAAAGCATCAAAAGAAGCATCAGAATTAAAAGCTCAAACAACAGCAGAACTTAAAAAAATAAGAGAAAATACAATAGAAGAAGTAAAAGCATTCAAACAAAAAGAATTAGATGATGCAAGAGCAGTAAAAAATAAAACTTTAGAAGAAGCAAAAGTAGCAAAAGAATTGGCAGAAAAAGAAAAAGCACAAATAGAGGAAGAAGCTAAAGTGCTAAAGGAGAAAGTTTTAGAGGAAATAAAACAATCAAAAGAGAATGCAGAAAAAGAAAAGGCACAAATAGAAGAAGAAGCTAAAGCGTTTAAGGAAAAGACAATAGAAGAACTACGTGCGGCAAAAGTAAATGTAGAAAATGAGGCTAAGGCATTAAAAGAGAAAACTTTAGAAGAAATAAAATTAGCTAAAGAAACTGCTAAAGAAGAAGCTAAAGCATTCAAAGAAAAAACGGTTGAAGAAACTAAAATTGCTAAAGAAAAAGTTGTAAACGAATGGAATGAAATAATAGAAAGAAAAGAAACTGAATGTAAGAATAGAGTTTCGGAATTAAATGAATCGTTAGCAGAAAAAGAAAATGAATTTAAGGAATTTATAGCTGACCTTTCAGAAAAAATGGAAAAGAAAGAAAAAGAATTCGAAGAAACTAAATTGTCTATAGAAGAAAAAATAGCGGAATATGAAGCAAAGATAGAAAAGAAAAAAGAAGAGTACAAACAATATAAAGCTAAATTCAAAACATTATTAGAAGGGCAAATTAAAGCTTTGGATAAAGAAGAGGATTAATATAAATATAAAAGGGCGGAAAGCAAGTCTTACCGCGCTTCTTTTATGTATATTTCTTGACCTTTTACTTATGCTGTGGTAATATATTATATGTAAATTTGAGGGTAAAAAATGGACATAATAATAGCACTAATAATATTAGTAATTGCAATCATGATAATATTTTTTAAATCAGATATATTAGATAATAACACTAGTTTAACAAAGTTGAGTGGAACTAGTGGTTTTGTCGTCTGCGTCGTCGCGTTAGCGGCAATATATATAATTAGAATGAATAAATAAGAAATAAACAAATACAAAATAAAAATAATTAAAGGAGAATATAAAATGAATTTAGAAAGTAGATATAATCCCGAGAATATAGAAGAAAGAATATACAAGAATTGGGAAGAAAAAGGATATTTTAAACCAGTAATAGATAAAACAAAGAAACCATACACAATAGTTATACCACCACCAAACGTAACTGGTAAACTACACATGGGACATGCATTAGATAATACAATACAAGATATATTAATAAGATACAATAGAATGAAAGGTGTACCTACATTATGGGTACCTGGAACAGACCACGCAAGTATAGCTACTGAAGTTAAAGTAGTTGAAAAATTAGCTAAAGAAGGAATCTCTAAGGAACAATTAGGGCGTGAAGGATTCTTAAAAGAAGCTTGGAAGTGGAAAGAAGAATACGGCGGAAGTATTACAACTCAACTTAGAAAATTAGGTTGTTCTTGTGATTGGTCTCGTGAGAGATTTACAATGGACGATGGATTAAGTCATGCAGTTGAACACGTATTTGTTAAACTTTATGAAAAAGGTTTAATTTATCAAGGTAAGAGAATAGTTAACTGGTGTACACATTGTAAAACATCAATTTCAGATAACGAAGTTGAATATGAAGCAGATAAATCTAATCTATGGCATATTAGATATAAAGTTGAAGGAACTGATGACCAATATGTAATAGTTGCAACAACAAGACCAGAAACAATGCTTGGAGATACTGCAGTAGCAGTTCATCCAGAAGATGAAAGATATGCGGACATTGTAGGAAAGAATGTTATTCTTCCAATAATAAATAAACCAATACCAGTAGTAGCAGATACATACGTAGAAAAAGAATTTGGTACAGGTGCAGTTAAGATAACTCCAGCACACGATCCAAATGACTACGAATTAGGTCTAAGACATAATTTAGAAGTAATATCTGTAATTGGTGAAGATGGAATAATCTCTGAAGGATATGGAAGATTTAGTGGTCTTACTCGTGAACAAGCTAGAGTAGAAATAGTTAAAGAATTAGAAACAATTGGAGCTTTAGTTAAAACAGAACCATACGAACACAATGTTGGTAAATGTTATAGATGTCATACAATAATAGAACCTTATGCATCTAAACAATGGTTTGTTAAAATGAAACCTTTAGCAGAACCAGCTATAAAAGCAGTTAAAAATGGTGAAACAAGATTTGTTCCTGAAAGATTTGAAAAGTTATACATGAACTGGATGGAAAACATCAGAGATTGGTGTATATCTAGACAATTATGGTGGGGACATAGAATTCCAGCATACTACTGCGATAAATGCTCAGAAACAATAGTATCTACAGAACATCCAACAACATGTAAATGTGGTGGAAACTTAACACAAGATGAAGACTGTCTAGATACATGGTTTAGCTCAGCTTTATGGCCATTTAGTACATTAGGTTGGCCAGAAAAAACAGAAGACTTAGAATATTTCTATCCAACAAACACACTTGTTACAGGTTATGATATTATAACATTCTGGGTATCTAAGATGATATTTAGTGCTATTGAACATACAGGAGAAGTACCATTTAAAGATGTATTTATCCATGGTTTAGTTAGAGATGCACTAGGTAGAAAAATGTCTAAGAGTTTAGGCAATGGAATAGATCCACTTGAAGTTATGAAAGATTATGGAACAGATGCATTAAGATTCTCATTAATCCAAAACATAGCTCCAGGAAACGATATTCGTTACATACCAGAAAAGGTTGAAGCAGGACGTAACTTTGCCAACAAATTATGGAATGCAAGTAGATTTAGCTTAACATATATTGAAAAGAATAAAGATGTAGAAATAGATGAAGCTACACTTTATCCAGAAGATAAATGGATACTAAGCAAACTATCTAAAACAATAACTGAAGTAAGAAATAATATAGAAAACTATGAAATAGGTGTTGCATTAAACAGCATATATGACTTTGCTTGGTCAGATTTCTGTGACCTTTATATAGAGATGGCAAAACCAAGACTATACAACGAAGGAAGCGAAGGATACCTTGCAGCAGTAGCTACATTAAAATATGTACTTACAGATATTCTTAAATTGTTACATCCATATATGCCATACATAACTGAAGAAATCTACTCAAATCTATTAACAGATAAAGAGGCGCTTATGATTTCTACATATGCAGAACCTAAATATAACTTTGAAGATGACGAAAACTTTGAAGAAGAATTAATAGAAGTAATTCGTGAGATAAGAAATATTAGAGCAAATGCTAACCTTACAAATTCTAAGAAAATAGATATGACTATGTATAGCAAAAAGTATACAGAAAACATAGAAAAATCTGTAGAAATGTTAAAGAAACTTGTTTCAGCAGAAAATATTACATTAGCAGAAACAACAGGACTTGAAGGAACAGCAATACATACACATAATATAGATGTTGTATTAGATATGTCTGGAGCTGTAGATAAAGAAGAAGAAAAAGCAAAACTAACTGCAGAACTTAAGAAAGCAGAAGGCGAACTTAAGAGAGCAGAAGGAATGCTATCTAACGAAAAATTCGTATCAAAAGCACCAGCTGCTTTAATAGAAGCAGAAAAAGAAAAGGTTACAAAGTATACTGAAATAATTGCAAAACTTAAAGCAAGTTTAGATATGTAATATAAAACCAGCGGAAAAATCCGCTGGTTTTTTGTTTGAGTATTGTAAAAAATATAAATATGCTATAGTATAGATGTATAATTAAAGAGGTAGTAAAATGAAAAAAGGAATAAGTTTAATAGTACTGAGTATAACAATACTTGTAATGGCAATATTGGCTGCAGCAGTTATAATTTCGTTAGAAGATAGTGGCATAATAGGAAGAGCAAAAAACACAACAAATAAGGTGAATTATGCGGATGAATATACAAGATTAACTGTAATAAAGAATGGAATACTTACAGATAATTTAGGAACGATTACAGTAGAAGAATATATAAATGAATTAGATAATAAAGGGATAATAGAATCGGGTAGAACTAATAATGCTGATGGAAGTGTAACTGTAACAACTAAATCTGGATATGAAGTAACAATTTCACAAAGTGGTAGTAGTGATTTAAGTATGGATTTTGAAGGTGTTACTGATTCAAACAACGGTAACAACAATAATAATCAAATAAAAGAAATATTTGCGTTTGGACAAAGTTCGTATACTGCAGAGTATGCAACAATTTTGTCAATACCATTAATAGTATATGATGATACTGCGAACTTTAATTTAGGTACAATTGCAATATCAAATATTGATATTGCAACAGCGTGGTTTGAAACTAGTGAGAAAAAAATTATATTTGAACCGCTTATGTCTGGAACAGTAGAATTATCATTTACAGTTGATGGACAAACTAAAACCTGTACAGTAACAGTAAATCCAAAGTAAAAATACAATGCAAAAAGGCATCCATTTGGATGCCTTTTTTATTGTTCCTTATTCTGTGGGACACTTTGAAATCGGAGGATTCTTAGGATTATTATAATCCTTAACCTCAACAATTACATGTCCGCCGCAGGAAATTACTTGTACCACTTCGTAAGGTCCGTGACACTGAAAGTCTACGAGCTCTCCTACGCGAGGTACAAAATCCGAAGTGTAAGAGAAGACAATTTTTGCAGATTGTTCTCTGTTATCTTCTTTTACACGTTTCATAATTTTGATGTGCATACTATCTCCTTCCTGAAAGTTTTACTTCGACAATAACGTTGTCGTTACCGTTAGCAAGATTGTGTATTACACGTTCTACAACATAAAGGGGTTGACCTTTAACTTCTACATATTCTCCTGTACGAGGGTAAGTAAGAGCGTTGTATGTGTAAACATGTTTTGCGGTGCCTTCGGGAAGAGATGCATCATCTCTTGTTACAATGGTTATTACAGCCATATACTTCTCCTTTAAATTTATTCATTGGATTTTGTTTTTTTACCGCGTATATTATACCATTATATATTGTTTATGTCAACTTAATTGAAGGCTAGGCATACCTTCACGGTATTGACCTCTTGTTTGTACACCACCTATTCCTTTTAATCCTTCTCTTGTATTAGATATTATGCTAGCAAGAGGAGCAAATTTATCTACGGGAGTATATGCTACTGTTTGTGCTACTATAATAGGATCTAGCATGTCAATTAAGACTCTTTTAGGTGCGCTGGCAAAGTTAGCACCTGCACTTAAAATAGCCTCGTAATATGACTGACAGGCGCCTGCAAATATAACTAAATTATCTAGTGAGTGTTCATATCTTCTTGCTTCTAAAACACTTTCTATGTAATATCTTGAATTTTTGTAATTATCTATGTTGTATATATCGTTCCTTTTTCTAATGAATGCATCATGCCCTGTAAGAACTAGAATGTTTGGTCTTATTCTAGTTAAAAGATTATATACATATTTAGGTTGGTCTTGTTCTTTAATGTTATATACATGGGCAGTTATTCCCATCTTTTTATATACGTCTTTACATTTGTTTGCATATTCTGCATCACCATCTATGTGTAGAACAACACCCGGTTTTTTGAATACGGCTTCTTTAGCATAAGTTGGTATTGTTTGGTCATATGTATTAAAGTTACTTCTTAAGTTAAATCTATTTTTTATACCAGAGTATGTTCTAGAAAGTCTAGAACTTGTATTTTTTTCTATAATCTTCATTCTGTTTTTTATTTCCTCTGGTGGGACGAGTTTAAGGTCATATACTGGAGCATCTGCAATTATTCTTACAGTTATTCCTATTAAATCCACCATTTCACCGTATACTTTGGTTACTCTAAATAACACATCATAACCATAAGATTTTCTTGCCACTATATCTCCTATATTAAATGTTTGCATATTATTCACCTAAGGTATTATATGCATAAAAAGAAAAGGTGTTAGCATTTGCTAACACCTTTAGGTTTATTTAGTTGTTTTTCTTTGAAAATTATTCCGTTTTGTCTTCGGGAGTTTCAGGTTCCGTGGGAACGGTACCTTCACCTTCGGGCTCGGGCTTGGGAGCGTTGAGCTCATCTACCAGTGCCTGACACTCAGCAACAACGATAAGCTGGGCATCAATTTCAGCACGGATAACGGTGCTGGTTCTGCCGGCGGTAAGAGGCTTTCTCTTGTACGAGGTCTTACCAAGCTCGAGGTAGAGTGAGGTGAGCTTCAGATTTGCATCTTCCAAAGCTTTGTCTGCTTTGAATTTTTTCTGCTTATCCGAAATGAAGTCTGCGGTCTTGTTGAAGATTTCGGAATTTCCGATTGCCTTTGAGATAGTTTCTTTAAATCCTGCCATGGATTTAATCCTCCTTAAATTTAATTTAGACTTAATTTGTATAGTGATATATTTTATCACTAGGGCGTGTGGTTATCAAGATTTCTCGTAAACGTATGCAGAGTCTTGGTTGGTAACTATAAACTTGTTTGCAAATCTATAGATGTTAGAATCCTTTTTAGCATACTCACATTCGATACTCTTAAACGATCCTGTGTTTATATTGTAGAAATAGATGTTACCATTTCCAACGTAGTAGAGAGTACTTCCATAGAATGCAAGAGATGTACTCAAGGAGCGGTTAAGTGTAAACTCGGTAACTTGCTCAGAATCCTTTTCTATAACGATACCACTTGTAATGTTGTCCTCTTTGAAAAGAACAATACGTTTTTTAGAAAGTTCGTCATAGCAGATGCCAAGTCGCATGCTTCCGGTAAACTTGTTTTTGGAAATAGAGTATACCTTAGAAGAATTACAATATACATCATAGGTGTTTTTATTTGTGTTGTCTTCTACGAAAACGAATTTGTCTCCTTCATCTACACTAAGATTAAGTATAGGGAAGCCAGATGGCTTCTTAATGGTATGGGTTTTAACCTCACCAGTAGTAGGATTAAATTCATCTACATAAAGTTCACACTTGTTGTTAGAGGTATAGTAGAGAGCGTTAGGATTAATCTCAATAGCGCCATTTGCATAGCGCTTGTATACTCTGTATTCCTTCTCAGATTTAATATCAAAGAAGTAAGACGAATTTCCTACGACCACTAAAACACCAAACTCGTTAACACTTAATGTATCATAACCGTTGATGTTTACAAGAACTCTTTCCTTAAAGATTAGGTTCATTTGGTTGTCTACGTACACATCGGGTGTAACGATAGCTTTTACCGGGCGATCATATTGTTTGGGAACAAACATGTTATCGCACTTCTTAAGGTGGTTAAGATATTCTTCAAGAATTGAAAGCATACTTTCGCGTTTCTTTCCTTCGAAGGTTTCAAGGAAGTACTTGGTAAGTGCTGCAGGTAAGAAGTCCCAACCGATGCTTATGCTTGGAGGCATAATGTGATGTTCACCAAGAATAGATAGACCTTGCTTCATGCGTTCTGTTTCGTTCGCAGGAATCTTTTCTATACTTGAAATACCCCTAAAAGGATGGGAGTATGTAAGGTAATAGAAAGACTGAACTGCAAGTGAATACCAGTCATCCTGAGCGGTGATGTTACCACTTTCAGCAGACGGCGGGTAAATGTACATATTAGTGTACATACAGTTTTTAACATCATCAAAGCTCATTCCGTCTATGTCTATAATAAACACATCGGTACCACGGATTAGGACATTTCCACCATTAAGGTCGCCAATGAATCCGCCAATGGAATGGAGAAATTCAATTCCCTTACAAACCTTAATAAGAATCTCCACAACTTGTTTTCTTGTATAGCCGTGTTCTTTTACAAAGTCTTTATCTTTAAGATTAGAAATCTTGTACGAGTCTTTTACAAACTCTTGAACAAAGCCTTTAAGCGTAACATTGCCACCTTCCTTCATATATAGAAGGGTAGAAGCAGAGATAATGCGAATGTCTGTGTGTGCGCTGTTGAACTCATCGATGAGCGGGTTCTTTTCCATAGCCTTAGCAAGTATACGAGATTTAAATGCCAAGTCTACATGAGGCTTGAAAATCTTTTGCACAGTTCCATCTTCGTAAGGATAGATATCTGCTTCACCACCATCAAAGTCTGAGTCCTGTGAACTTAACTTAGTAAAGTGTGCCTTGTCCTTAAAAGTAATTTGTTTAAGCTTTATGCCATCCTGGTTACAAATAGGACAAAGTGTCCTAGAAGTAGCAAAGGGTTGCATATGTGTAAAACAGAAATTTTTGTACGTTTCAATTGCACTCTTAATAAGCGCTTCATCAAACTTACAAGCCTTAATGTCATCCACAATAGCTACAAACTTTTTAAGACCAAGAGAGTAGACTTTAGCTAAGTAATCGTCCGCGAACATATAACCTAAAAGGTAGTCTTTAAAAATCTCAAGAGTTTTTTCCGCCTTAGACTTTTTAAGAATTACATCTGTGCTAAGAATAGCACTAGACTCTAACAAAGCAAGGTTGGGGATTAGAATCTCACCCTTGAAATCTTTATGCATCATCATAGTTTCGAAGATTTCTTTATGTGTACAGATAAACGTTTGGTCTTGAATCTTAGGTAACAACTTCTTGTACATAACCAAAATTGCCTTCAGTCTTTGCACATGCTTGAAGCTATCTAACGGTATAATATTCTGAACATTGACGTTTGTAACGAGCAACTTGTTAGCAATCATACCGGTAGGAAGTTGTATAAGTCTTGAAGGTCTTAGACCGACAAACCCATCATAAAGGTTGTTTTCAAGAGCAACTCTAACTTCATTTACAAAGTTTTTCTTCTGAAGATGTTTATCTACAACATACAAAAGACTGGAACCATCAGTGTGGTAGTACTTTGCAGCTTTATCCTCAAATGCTACTTCCGTTTCGTATTTTTCTACATCTACTACTTGGAATGTATTTTTGCAGATAGGACAAAACTCATCTTTAAGATGCCAGTGGTTATGGAATTTACATTTGCTCATTCCAAGTACAGAACTTAAGAACTGGCTAACTTGATTGGTATAGCTTGTTCTATTTCGCTGTTTAACCAAGTCGTTATACTCGAATATATCGTAGTTTTTCTTAAAGTCTGCCGAAGCATCAAGCAAGTCCAAGAAGTACAGATAGTACTCTCTAGGATTTAATCCATTAGACTTGTACGAGTTGTAGTTTAGCTGCGACTCATAGAGAACCGGCATTTTGGAATCTAGTGAAATAAGCAAATGATCGCTTGTAGGAGAAATGCCTAAGACACTTCTATCATACTGGATATATGTTTCAAGCACGCTGTGAATTACAACATATGCTTCTTGTGTATGAAGAGTGTTAGACTTAATAACCTGGTAAGCGTTTTTGAGTCTTCCATAATTCCAAATTACGCCGATTATTTTGTAGTTACCGCTTATAGTTACGCTTTTAGAGATTATTACTTTAAGCGGCATAAGATAGGTTTTGCCACGAAGGTTGGGATTTGCAAAGATGTTTTTAAGAGAATTTTTAGAAATCTCTCTAGAGGAGATATACCCCAAACATTCATCTAAGTTAATACAACCTTCCTTGGCTTCTTTATCTTTTACAGTTTTAAGAGCAACCTTAAGACTACTTTCAGGAGTATAATCCTTAAAGAAAGCAACCTTAGAAAGAAGTGACTCATCATTTGTAGGAAGATTTTCTACAAACTCAACCTGGGATGCATCCAAACCGTTAAAAGTATCATCTTGAGGAGTAATGGTTACAATGCCGCTATTTACGAACTGGATTAATGCTTTCATAAATATAGGGTGCAAGATTTTAGCAAACTCACACTTGTAAATATCTTTAACATCAATTTTGTTGTATGTAAGATATTCATAGATTGCAATAAACATTACATATTTATAGTTAAACGGTTCGCTATTTTCAGTTTCGTTAAACGAAATAGAAAGGATGTCTCCAAAGGTTGGGTAGTATTCTATTCTATCCATCAAAAGAGAAGTAAGGAAATCTGTATCTTTGTAGAACCAGAATTTCTTTGTTTTGTTTTTGCATCTGCCCCAGTCATCTAAGGTTTTAATGAGAGTTATCAGATTATTCTCGGAAGCATAACAAATTGAAATAGCACCTTTAAGTGTTCTTTCTTTACTCTTGCTAAAGTAAAGGTATTTACCAATATTTGTAGAAACAAGAATAGAGTAATTAGATACCTTTGTAAGATCATTTAACTCCTTAAGTTTGCTTGTTATCATATCAAAGTCTTGGTCGTTTTTTACCTTTGCGTAAGTAATATTATCGTTATCTTCATAGATTAAGAAATCATCATTTTCTCTAACCTGTTTTACGGAGGCTTCAAATCTCTTCTCATCAATAATGAATGCTGTAGAGTGACGATCGTACTTTTTGAAACTAAGCACATCTTCGCCGTAGTTAAAGAGGTCGTGTAAATCCGTAATATAATTGTTGTCCAAGGTGTAGCGGATAATGTTAATCTCAAGCTCAAAAGGAATACTACTAGAGTATCTTCTGTTACTTTCAATAAACACACCCATTCTAAGCCATTCATAGAATGTAGAACTAGAGTTGGTAATAGAATACTTGAACTCTTTGTAAGAGGTGTAATAATCCGACTTAGCAAAGATTATACTAAGGATAATGTCTATATCGCTTGGAGCGAGAGTCACAGGTTCAAACACCATTGCCATAAACAAGGCGTTAATCCAGTGATCATGTTCAGACAAAAGATACAAGGTGGGGTAGTGTATGTATACATTTTCCCCAGATGCTCCAAGAAATTCTTTGAAAGTATCTGCAAGAGATACAAGATTTTCAAAGATGCGTCTTGGAGTTGAATCTACTGTGCGACCTTCATATACGGCAAAGACTGCCTTTTCTGCCTTGTCTACTGTAATAAATTTAAGGCTTGGATATTCGCTAAAAGCTTCAGTTCTAGCTTTCAATGCCTTGTAAATGATTCTTGAAAGTTTTTCGTCCGTTATATGGAGTACAATTCTTTCAAGACCATCATACGTATATACAGTTACAAGAGAATTAGAACGACCTTTAGTCCACTGCTTATCCATTTTGTAGAGAAGCTTTTTGTATTTGCTTTCACGAATGCTGAAGCTGTTTTCAGATTTGTATGTAGCACTCTTAAAAACAGCAGTTGGTTTAAGTAGTGTAAACATATGGCCCTCCATTAAAATGAATTTGCGTGGAGAGTTATACGTTAAAGAAATCGTCGTCTACAATAGCCTGATCAGCAGAGGTGTCAGCCGCGCTGTCTTTGCTTGCCTTAGAGAAGAACTCGGACTTCAAGGAGTAGGAGCTTCTAGACTGCTCTTTGCAGCTTTTAGAAAGTTCACTGCCGAGACAAGCGATAAGTTCCTTTACAGAAGTGATGTTCTTCGTACAGGTAAAGCCAAGTTTTTCGCCGGCTTCGGTTCTAATGGCGTCGCCAAAAGCAACAAATACCGTGGTAGCATCAAGCGAGTTGAGCTCGGTAACAGCTTGCTTGGCAGCACTCATATATCTACCATTTTCTTCGTTATCTTCGCCGTCGGTAAAGACAAGGAAGGTAATACGAGCACGTACATTGAGTCTTTTTACAAGCTCGTTGTAGTACGCGATTGTACCCTTTACAGTGCTTACGATAGAAGAGTAGAGGTGCGTTGCATTGTCTGCACGGTAGCTTGTATCAAAGAAGCGAACTTCTTTAAACGGGCTCATCCGGTAGTAGTTGCTAAATCTCGCTTTGGAAATTGCGATGGATCCCTTTTCTTCAAACTTAGAAAAGTCATCAAAGAAAGCTTTGTTTGCTTTCTGCATTGCATAGACATGTTCTTCCATAGAACCGGATTCGTCGTAGAGCAATGCAATGATGTTGATGTTGTCCGAAGAAAAGTCGTATTTGCTATCAGATATGATGTAGTTCATATTAAATATCCTCCAATAATTTATATTCTCCAAAATTTGTTTCAAGATTTTTGAAACCGTTAAAGTATGCGTGATTCAGATAAACTCTGTTACCTGATACATGGAAATCTAAATACAGATTCCTAAGTTCGTATGATACGGTTTGAAGATTGTTATCCTCACATTCCATAAAAAGAATGTATTTCTTTTTCTTGCTACCGTGATACGAAAGAAGTTTCTGTTTTTCAGACCTTATGAAAAAGTCTGAGTATTCTGTGTACTTGCTGCTTATTGTTACAAACTTGCTGTGTACAAAATTAAAGATTGTGTTTACAGACACCTTGAGTACGTCGTCATACAGTTCAAAGATTTTGGTAAGAAAAAAGAATTCTCGCCACGAGATATCTTCCTTAAATCCTCTTAAAACATCCGTTAAGATTTTAGCACGGTTAGTTTCAAGCATAGAAAGAAGAGAAATCGCGGTGTTCTTTACACTTACGGTATTCTCAGGATTGCAACATGTGATAAAGCTAGGAAGAGGAAATACAAATTCCACTCCGCTGTTATCTGCAATGTTGTCTACTGTGTTTTCAAACTGAATAAGCTCTACAAAGAAAGCCGAATCAGAGAAAGTAGTAGCATAATTCCTAAGTCTACTTTGCAACTTTTGACAGCATGAGATGATATGACCATCCTTGATGTTAGTTGTAATGTAGTTTTGGTAGTGCTCCAAATCTTCGATAAAGTATTTGAAAACAAGATCATCATACTCAGTTTCGATGAATAAGTTATAGAATTTTGAGTTGTTGTTTTTGTACTCATCGAAAGTATCTGCTAAGCTACACCTTAAAGAAGATTTGAAGAAAATATATTCTGCGTATATAACGTAGTTTAGAAATTCTTCCTTTTTTCTGGTGTCAGCTAAAAAGAAACGTTCACCTTTAGCTTTGTTAAAGAGAGTTGTAAGAGAACTTACAGCGTTGTTAAGTTGAGATGCAACCACGTGATTTTCGCGGTTAGTATCTAAAAGAGCGTTGTAGAACTGATTTAGTTTCAACATCAGCTTCGAGAACTTGTCTTTGTAAATGTTGTAATTAACAACTAACTCTACAAAATCTTTAATCTCTATTTCTAAGTTAGAAACTGTAATAAGTCTACCAGATTCACACTCTGGATCGATAGCAAAGGTAAGTTCACCATTTAGACCATCAGAGTATTTAGAAAGTTCTGTTTCGTATTCTTTCCGTTCTGCATTTATCCTTTCGAGATAGTGTAGATATTCACTAGGAAATTGAAGAGAGAAAACTTTTATATACTGCTCAAGATAGTTAAGTTTTTCATAAACTATGTTGCGCATTTTGAATTTTTCTGCTTCTTCAAGTTCTTTTGTAAGTTCCTCTACAGAGGGAATATCGTCTATAACTATCTCTTTTTTAGGTTCATCAGAATTTTTGGATTTTATGCGAAACACTTTCTTAAAGAAATCTTTAAGTTTTTCAAAGAATCGCATGAGTTTCTCCTTATTTATAGAAATTAGATTCGATGTGACCTATAACAGGGAAACCAAGGGCAGCGGCCTTAACGGTATGAATGTCCTTAAGACAGAAATACTTTATTGCCTTAACCTTATTGGTTTTTGAAATAGTTCTTAAAAGAATGCGAGGATTGTGCTTGCATTCATCAGTCTTAGCTGTTCCGATGAAGATGATACGAACTTCCTCTAACATATACTTCTTTAAATCCACATCAAAGGATTTGTAAAGAGTAACATAGTCTTTTACAAAATTGTTGATATGAGTTAACGTAGCGTATATGTCAAACTTAGTTTCAGCTTTTTCATCAAGAGTAAGAAGGGGAGAAACAAGGTCTTTGCCCTTAAGAGTATCTCCTTTAAGCAGTTCAGAATGTTTTGTAGCGTTGCCAAAACGGATAAACATAAAGAATTCATCTTGGTTATCTGTGACAATTTTATTGATGAGTCTTGTAATCTCGGTTTTGTAACTTACAGTTTCTTCTGAAGCTTCAACTACGATGATGATACCGCTTCGTTTTTCATATAACGGTTTAGGTGTATATGTTTTGTACCACGGTTCGGGTTTCTCACCGGGTTTAAGTGGTTCAGCAGGACCTCTATAAGCATCAACTCTTTCTCCGGGTTTAACAGGAGTAATAGGTGTGCGGTAAGGTTCTGTAGGACCTATGTGGTTTTCCGGAAATGCCGGACCATCGTAAAAATCTGTTTCTTCAGCTCCATATCCATAAGCGTGTTCGGGTGGATATACAGGTACTTTTTTTACCGGTTTGGATGCCGGCTTTTGTACGGGTGCAGGAGTAACAGGTGTTACTTTAGGCTGAACCACAGCAGGCTTCTTTGGTGACTGACCGAACACTTGCTCTATGGGATCAACCACAGGATTTTGTGTTTCATCAGGTCTTTTCTTCTTGTTAAATAATCCCATCATGTTCTCCTTATATCAGAATAGTAATGTCATCAAAGAACTGGCTTTGATTAGAGCGGATGATACCCTCAGGAGAATACTTAGTATCCGTTCCTAAAATTAAGGCATCAAAATCCACATCGAGTTTTTTGTCTGCGATTGGTGCAATACCATCCGAAGCAATACCTACAAGCCTAAAGTCTTTCTTGGAATATTCGAAAGTCTTAAACTTAAGGGGCTCCTCATAGGTTGTTGTTGGAATCTTGGTGTATGCAAAGTACGGGGGAGTTTTGCCATAGAAGAGGCGAGTATAACTTACAGCGTCTTCGTGGTTTACGGTTATGATATAACCATCTCCAATGAACTTTACTATGTACTTATCCTCGGTTTCAAAACAAGCTATGATGGTAAAGAGTAAATTGTTTGCGATGAAATCGTTTGCGCTTTCCGCGTCGGTGATAGAAAGAATAGAGTCAAAAGCCTTACGGACATTTGCTTCGAATTCATTTACATCAAACCGGTTGGGAAGCTTTGCGAAAGCCTGTACAAAAAGTCTAGTTCCTACCTCAGAAAATTCGGCAGAACTGCAACCATCCGTAACAAGTTTCAGGTTGTTTTCCATGTAACAGAAATCTTGATTGTTTAGGCCATTTAGATAATGACCATTTCCTTGTCTACATATTCGCATATAGACACCTCCTAAAATTTAATTAAATTTGCTATTAATATAAATTGCGGAAAAATTATATCATAAAATACTCAAAAATTCAATATTATGTAACCTTTCTTTAGTAATAATATATAAAAATAAATAGAAGATAGAATGTTAAAAAAATATATAATAAATAAATAGTAAAAAAGGAAAGAAGCACAGTATTTTAATACTGTGCTTCAAAGGGGGATTTCGCCTTAGAACTTAAGGCCGGGTGAACTACTTGTTGTAGAGTCGGGAAGTGCATCCTTGTTTTCGCCTTCAGACTTAAGTCTGGTTACAAAAGGAGCAATCTCTGTTAAAAGAGTTTCAAGCTTACCGAGTTCTTGCTCGATTCCGGCAGCCCTTTCTTCGCGTGCCTTCTTGATAAGGTCGCAGCCTTCGATAACTGTCTTAGCAGCTTCCAAAGCAGCTTCAACGCTGTAAACACCGTTTAAGAGAATCTTTTCAGATTCTTCTGCGGTAAGAACGGTGTTTTCGCTGACCTTCTTCATAAGTTCGCTGTTAAGAGCAGAAAGGGATTTCTGACCTTCGATAGCGATTTTGGTCTTTGCGTTAAGAACAGCGTTTCTAAGCTGCTGAGACGCAAGAGCCATGCTGTGGCTTCTTTGGGTACGAACGGCGATCTGAGTGTTCTTGTTTGCTTTTGCTTGAAGGAAAAGCTGACCGATGCTGATTACGAATGCGGCGCGAGACTTCTCAAGGTTAAGAAGAACAACCTGCAAGGTTTCGTAACCGTCTTTTAAGTTGTCGTACTTTTCCTTGTCTGCAATAAGACCGGAAAGTTCGTAGTCCAAGCGAGCTTGTTCTACTTCGGCAGCGATTCTTTGTTCAGCGATTCGACCGGCAACGATGTACTTTTCAAGTTCTTCGCAGCTGAGTTTGTCCTGCATAGCAGAGGTATGGATTTTGGTCCAACCATCCTTAAGCATCTCAACCCAGGTATCGCAAGACTTCATAAGCTGTTCAAGCAGCTTGTAGTTTGTGATCGCCTTGTATTTTACATCGGCATCATGTTTGTCTTTTGCACCCTTGGAAACTTTCATGAAAAGCTTCTGAAGGAAGTTGGGTTCTTTAAGAACAAGATTGAAATCCTCGTAACTGTCGTTGGCCTGCTTAGAAAGCTCAACAACTTCGCGGATGACCATCTGGTCTGCAGAAGAACCGGCTTCATCCTGAAGGATTTTTCCAGCTTGCTCAAATGAGCGGAGAAGCGGAATAGAACCGTAGGACATGACGTTTTCAATTTCTGTAACATTGATTTGTTCAGAAAGCGCTACAATTTCCCGCTGAACTTCAGCAGGGAAACTCGAAAGCGAATTAGTGCTAAGCGGTGCAAGCTCCTTTGTAGGAACTGCGGGTTTGTTTTCTTCTTGGGGCAGAACCTCAGGAACGATTGCTGTGTTTTCTGTCATTACTTTAATCCTCCTAATTATTTAATTATGATGTACAGAATAAGTGCACAACTATTATACCACCATAAAAGATTATTGTCAACTTATTATGGTAATTATAAAAAGTGAAAGAACAGAAAAAAGGTGCTAGCATTTGCTAACACCTTTTTGGTTTAAGATTTTGCCGGTTCTGCGAGCTGCTGTTTCAAGGTCTCGATTTGATTCATACACAGTGTAATATCGTCTTTAACGATCTGTGCATCTCTGGTAGAAACAACGGCACCGCCGTAGTAGGTGATCTTACCGAGTTCGTTGAATAGGGAAGTAAGTCTTAAATTTTCGTTTTCCAAAGATTCTTTGAGACGTGCCCGTCTCTGCTGTTCATTTACGAAGTCGCTTGCTTTGCTAAAACCTTTTGAGATAGTATCTCTAAGTCCCATTTTTTTAATCCTCCAAATATATTAATATTGTAGCGTAAAAACAACGCTAATATTATTATACCACAAGGCGTGTATTATGTCAATTTGGGCATAAAAAAGCCCCGGTTAAACCGAGGTTATAATTATTTTGCTAAAAGTTTTGCAAAGTGAGCTTTTTTTCTGTCTGCTGTATTTCTTTTTAATACACCTTTAGACCAAGCTTTATCTACTTCAGAAACAGCTTTTTTGTAAAGTTCTTCTGCGTTTTCACCGTTTGCTACTGCAGTTTCGAATGCTTTAACAGCTTCTCTGTAAGCTTTTTTAACTTTTATATTTTCAAGTCTATTAGCATCATTAACTAATACTCTTTTCTTAGCTGATTTAATATTTGGCATGTTTTTCCCTCCCTTTTATATGAGCATAATATTTTACAGTAACCATTTTAACATAATAATTTAGTAAAATCAAGTAGGAATTGAAAAAAATAAAAATTGTGGTATAATATGACCAGCTTAAATAAAAAATCCAATAATAATTAGGAGGATGTCATGAAATTTGAATTAAGCAAAGAAGAAGAAAAAATGGTTCGTGAGTGGGAAGAAAACCACAAATGCACCGAACGGAACAAATCCTGCTGTGGCGGCGAGATTACATATTCTTTTACTCCGACGAGTATTGGAACCGCGGTTGATGCAACATGTGTCTGCGGTCAAACTTTAACTGTAAGAGAACTGTAATTTTGTTTACACCAAATATCCTATGTGATATAATTTCGTTAGCAAAATGGTAAGTCAAAAAACAAACAAAAAATTAAAGAAATGTGAGGTTTAAAATGTCATTAAAAGGTAAAATTATTGTCATTGAAGGAACTGATGGTAGCGGTAAACAAACCCAAGCTAAAAAGTTAAGAGAAAGATTAACTGAAGCGGGATATACCGTTTACGCAAGTTCATTCCCGAATTACGAAAGTGATTCATCAGCAGCTGTAAGAATGTATCTTAAAGGTGAGATAAAGGAAAAAGCAGAAGACGTATCTGCAAAAGCAGCCTCTATCTTTTATGCTGTAGATAGATACATTACCTACAAGAAGGAAATGGAAGCAGTACATTCTAGCGGAGAACAAGTAATTATCCTTGATAGATATGTTGCTTCTAACATTATCCACCAAGGTGCTAAGCTCATAAAGAGCGAAGGCGAACATGGCCTTCATGAATTCATTAATTGGCTTTCAAATCTTGAACATGGAGATTTTGAAATTCCTAAAGCAGATGTAACTATATATCTGAATGTTCCTGTAGATTACACGATTAAACTTAGAGAAAATCGTGCAAACAAATTTACAGGCGGAGAAAAACAAGATATCCATGAAGCAAGTGAGTCTCACTTAAGAGATGCTTCTATGTCAGGGCTTACTGCAGCCAAACTTCTTGGCTGGAATGTTATAGAATGTGTAAAAGATGATACAATGCGCACAATCGAAGACATTGCAGATGAAATCTGGTCTGTGGTAGAAAATATTAAATAATATGGAGGATAAAACATATGTCTAAATGGGATCAAGAGTATCTGAATCTTTGCGAAAAGATTATCAACGAAGGTAAGGTGCATCATAACAGAACCGGCGATGATACGATAAGAATTATCGGTCACACATTTGAACTGGACATTGCAGAGGAATTTCCTGTGCTTTCTGTGAAACAAGTTGGTATCAAAGGCCCTCTTATCGAGCTTTTGTGGATATACCAAGCTCACAGTAACAACGTTCAGTGGCTTCGCGATAGAGGCGTAACAATTTGGGATGAATGGGAAGTTGACACTGACGGTGTATATCGTCAAGGTGGTAACAACCGTTTCATCGGTAAAGAATACGCTGGTACTATCGGTACAGCCTATGGCTATGTAACAGGTCATTTTGGTTGGCCTGAGAAAAACATCAAGGAAATTTTGGAACATCCGGAGAGCAGAAGAAACATCATTGATCTTTGGCAGCCACAGTTCTTTGATACTGCTGTTCTTCCGCCGTGTGTATATGGCAGCCAATTTATTGTTGACGGCGATACTCTTCATATAAGAGTAACTCAACGTTCCTGCGATGTTGGTCTTGGACTTCCTTACAATGTAACTCAATATGCAGGTCTTGCATATATGATTGCACATGTAACCGGTCTTAAGCCTGGTAAAATGCTTTACCAAATCACAGATACTCATATCTACTGCAAGCATCTTCCTGCAATCAAGGAAATGATCAGTAGACGTGAACAAGCAAAACCTGCGCCTAAGCTTTGGATCAATCCGGAAGTTAAGGACTTCTTCCAGTTCGATAACTCAAGAGAACTGAAGGATTTCAAACTTATTGGATATGAGCACCTTGGCAAGGTGCCTATGGAGGTGTCTATATGATTAAGATAATTGCTGCGGTCGGCAAAAATCTTGAACTTGGAAAGAGTGGCGACCTTATTTGGCATCTGCCTAACGACCTTAAGTTTTTTAAGAGTCAAACGGTAGGATGTATGGTGGTTATGGGACGAAATACCTATAACTCGCTTCCTAAGAAGTTGCCCGGAAGAAAGCATTTGGTTATAACCGATGTTGATGATTTCAACAAGCCTGTTGATGATGTGGATATCTTCTACAATATGGAAGATTTGATGGAAGAAATCAGAAAACATTCGGAAAATGCAGATGTATTCATTATCGGTGGAGCAAGCATTTATAGACAATTTGTGCCTTTTGCGGATGAGCTCATCTTGACCGAAATTGATGCAGAAGCACCTGATGCTGATGTGTATTTCCCTGTTTTTGATAAGGCTCAGTATGAAAGAGAAGTTGTTGCTTCTAATGAAGACAACGGAATTAAATACGAGCATGTAAGATATGTCAGAAAATAACTGACAGACAAAAAATTAAGCGAGTACTTTGTACTCGCTTTTTTCTTTAGTATGTTTTCTGTATAAGACATACTTGCCGGTAAAATAAAGTTTTATTTTAACTGTCCGACCTATTCCAAGAAGTTTGTTTTTTGGCAAGGGTAACACCAAATTACAATGACTTTGATTTATGCGCATAAGAAAGTTTTTTCATCTTGGTATACTAAAATTCTACCCCTAGTAAAATAGATTGTCAATGACAGTAAAATTAAAAAACTATTACAAATGTGTTACAAATACTAAGAAAATACGATAATAAAAAACAAAATATTTGATTGACACTAAAAAATATATGTGGTAATATGTAAAAACCTTTAGAACTAAAACTATAATATTAATATATTAAGGGGGATAATTATGCAGAAGAAACGTGTAATTAGAGATAAGAAAATTAAGACCATGAATGTCATGGGTAGTCCGCATTATGAAACAGTGGAAGGCAAACGCCGGTTGATATACAATAGAAAATATGGTATTGCAATTATGAAGCATCCTGAAAAGGAGAAGTACGGCTTGGTAAATATGTGGAATGAAATTCTCGTAGATGCCAAGTATGATTTCTGTTGCTATCCTAAATTTGGAATTGCGTTTGTGCAGAAAAAAGGATTTTGGGGTTTTGTAAACTCAAAAGGCGATCTTATTTGTGATTGCAACTATACCCAAATCTATTCTTTCAAGAAAAAGATTGCGTTGGTAAGACGAGGTAATCTGTATGGTCTTGTTGGTATCGATGGCAATGTTGTTCTTAAGTGTAAATACACAAGAGAACAGGCACTCTATGAACGGAGGGTAATCCTTCATAGAATGTGACAAAAGGCTCCGCAAAAAAGCGGGGCCTTTTTCATGTAAAAAGGTAAAAAGTATAATATATATATAAGTAGAAAAAAATATTGAGTGTAAAAATATTAAAGCCCTTGCAAAAAATAAAAAATTGTAATAGGATAAATGTAGAAAATAATATAAGGGAGGAACAAAAGATGAAAAAAGGTATATCATTAATAGTATTAGTAATAACAATAATAGTTATGATAATCTTAGCAGCGACAGTAATTATTTCGCTTACAAGTTCAAATATAATAAATAGAGCAGATCAAGCGGTACAACTTACAAATGCAAAACAAGTACAAGATTTAGTAGCTTTAGCATGGGCAGATGCTTATGCAGGTGGAGAAAGAGATCTTACAAAACTTCAAGAGACGGTAGATAAAGTTGTAGAGGAAAATAAAATAGATACAAATAGATTTGAAATAACTGTAACAACAGGTGGAGTAACTGTAGTAGATAAAAATGAACAACAAAAACCAGAAGACACTACACCAGAACCAGTAGTTTTAACAGCACCAACTGTATCGGTGTTAAACAATACATTAACAATAACAGATACAAATGCAAAAGTAGATAGATATATAATATATGTAAATGGTGTAGAGAAAACTACTACAACAGTAAAAACTTTTGCATTAGATGAATTAAATTTAACAACTGGAACATATACAATAACTGTAAAAGCAACAGCAAGTGGATTTGAAGATTCACAAGCAAGCGCTGAAGCAACATATTCTGTAATATCTTTTGTGATAGGTACAACAACATATTACACAAGAACAGGATCAACATGGACAGAATGGGTTAACAGCAAATACAATAAAGCAGAAGCTACAACTTCTGGAACTAATATATATGTAGGAAGTGCTTATGTAACAACAAGCGGAAGCACAGCAGTTGCTGCAACAGCTGTAATAAATGCTGGTGCAACATATAGCTTATATACACCATCATCAAGTGGTGCTCCAATTGTACATAGTGGCGGTTCGTATTAGTACATATTATATAGGAGGAACAAAAGATGAAAAAAGGTATATCATTAATAGTGTTAGTAATAACAATAATAGTTATGATTATAATTGCCGCAACTGTAGTTATATCGTTATCTAATACAGGAATAATAGATAGAGCAGATCAAGCTGTTCAGCTTACAAACGAAAAACAAGTACAAGATTTGGCGGCTATGGTTTGGGCTGAAAAGTATATGGACCAATATAGAGGGGAAGATCTAACAAGAGAAGTGTTAGAAGAATTAGAAGCTGAAGGAATTACTGCTGATGATTGGAATATAACAATAACAGATAGCGGAATTACAGTAAAAGATAAAGTTACTTCTGCAAAAGAAATAGCTTTTACAATAGATGGAACTAGCTATAAAGCTTTAGAAGGAATGACATGGGTGGATTGGCTTATAAGTTCATATAATACAGCAGAAGCAACTATCACAAGCAATAACATATATATAGGTGGAAAAAGAGTAACTAAATCTTCTGCGGATGAAACTTTAGAGCTTGGTACTAATGTTATAGTATTAGGAAATGCATATGGACTTAAAGCTACTGGTGGTTCAAATACACATAGTGGCGCCACAAATGACTAATACGAAATATAACAAACTAAAAGTATAAGATTAATAAAGGTAAGATTAACGTCTTACCTTTATTTTTCGGGCTTTTCTAAAACTTTGTAAAAAAAGTGTAATATTTTTGTAAAAAATACTTGCAAAAAAATATGTTGTATGTTAAAATATTGATGTTGATTTGCGTAGAAGTGGTAGATGGCTATGCTTAGACATAGGGAACTTCCATGGAGCATGTCTGATTTTAAATCGGGCGGCAAGTATAAAATTGTATTTGCCAAGTATATATTTTTGAAAAAAAGTATGTTTATTTGGCATTATATTATACGACAATTTTGAAACACACGGGGTAGTGTAAAACTTGCAAGTCCTTGAAATAATAGTAAAGGAGTGAAATTTATGGCAAAAACAAATGTATCAAAAATGAGAATAAGACTTAAATCTTATGACCACGTAGTGCTAGAACAAACTGCACTTAAGCTAGTTGAAGTAGCTAGAAATTCAGGAGCTGAAGTATCAGGACCTGTACCTCTACCAACTAGAAAAGAAGTTGTAACTATTCTTCGTTCTCCACACAAACACAAAGATTCAAGAGAACAATTTGAGTTAAGAACTCACAAGAGAGTTATAGACGTTAAGGCACCTAATCAAGCAACAGTTGATGCGCTTATGGCAATCGATATGCCTGCTGGTGTTGAAATCGAAGTTAAACTTTAATAATATTTAGTAGCAATCCTTAATTAATTTAAGGGAAGTGCAATACCCTATACTGAATATGACATTAGAAGTAAACAGAAAAGTTTAGTAAATTTTAAAGGGAGGAAATTCAAAATGAAAGAAGTTTACGGTAAAAAACTTGGTATGACTCAAATCTTCAATGAAGATGGAACAGTAGTACCAGTTACAGTAATCGAAGCTTACAAATTAGTAGTTGTTGGAAAGAAAACTTCAGATAAAGAAGGATACAACGCTATAGTAGTTGGTTTTGGTGATGTAAAAGAAAACAGAGTAAACAAACCTGAAAAAGGCGTGTTTGCAAAAGCAGGGGTACCTGTTAAAAAATACATAAAAGAAATCAGAGTAGATAATGTTGACGAATATACAATTGGTCAAGAAATATCACTTGAAGTTTTAGAAGCAGGAGACCACGTAGATGTACATGGTGTATCAAAGGGTAAAGGATTCCAAGGTGTTATCCACAGATTTGGATTACACAGAGGACCAACAACTCATGGTTCTAACTATCACAGAAGACCAGGTTCTATGGGAGCTGGTACAAACCCAGGTAGAGTATTTAAGAATAAAAAACTAGCTGGACACATGGGACATGTAAATCGTACAGTTTTAAACCTTGAAGTAGTTAAAGTAGACGCTGATAAAAATGCAGTATTAGTTAAAGGTTCAGTACCTGGAGCTAAGGGAGCTACTCTAAATATTACTAAGAGTGTTAAAGCTTAGGAAAGGAGAAAGTTAAAATGCTTAAAACAGACGTATTAGATATAACAGGAAAGAAAGTATCTGACATCGAGTTAAATGAAGCAGTTTTTGGAATTGAACCTAACGAAGTAGTAGTACACCAAGTATTAGTTAACTTCTTAGCTAATCAAAGACAAGGAACACAATCTACAAAAACTCGTGCAGAAGTACGTGGTGGTGGTATCAAGCCTTGGAGACAAAAAGGTACTGGTAGAGCAAGACAAGGTTCTATAAGAGCACCACAATGGATTAAAGGTGGTATCGCTTTAGGACCAAAACCTAGAGATTACAGATTCAAACTACCTAAGAAAGTAAGAGCTTTAGCTATAAAATCAGTTCTTACAACTAAATTAGCAGAAAACAAACTAGTTGTAGTAGACAACATAGTATTAGATGAAATCAAAACTAAGAAAATGGTTGAAGTATTAAACAACCTTAAAGCTAACAAAGCTTTAGTAGTATTAAATGAAAAGAACCTAAACGTTCAAGCATCTGCAAGAAACATTGAAAATACAAAAACAACAACTGTTAATGCAATCAACATTTATGATTTATTAAGATTTGAAACTTTAGTATTAGATGTTAACGCAGTTAAAACTTTAGAGGAGGTGTACGCTTAATGTTATACGCAGAAGATGTTATAATAAAACCAGTAATAACTGAAAAAAGTTATATGGAAATGGCAAATGGAAAATACACTTTCCAAACTAAAATAGATGCAACTAAGATCGATATAAAGAACGCAGTTGAAAAACTATTTAACGTAAAAGTATTAAAAGTAAATACAATGAGATATGACGGTAAGTCAAAAAGAGTTGGAGTACACCAAGGTAAAACAAATGCATGGAAAAAAGCTATAGTTACTATAGACACTAACCCATCAGATGTTAAATACTTAGCTAAAGGTGGAAAAGAAGTAAAAGTTGCTAAAAAATACAATACTGAAATTACTGAAATCAGCTCAGCATTCGCAAACGAGGGGGGAAATAAATAATGGGAATTAAAACATTTAAACCAACCACTCCGTCTAGAAGAAATATGACAGCTCTTACTAACGAAGAAATAACTAAAAATTCTCCAGAAAAATCTTTACTTACAGTATTAAAGAAAAACGCTGGAAGAAACAACACTGGTAAGATAACTGTTAGACACCACGGTGGCGGACAAAGAAGAAAATATAGAGTAATTGATTTTAAAAGAAACAAATTAGATATGTATGCAACAGTAATTGGTATCGAATACGATCCAAACAGAAGTGCAAACATAGCTTTAATAGAATATGAAGATGGAACAAAATCTTACATATTAGCACCTAAAGGATTAACTGATGGAATGAAGGTTATATCTTCAGCTACAGCAGATATCAAAGTAGGTAACGCATTACCAATAAGCGAAATTCCAGTTGGTACAGAAATACACAACATAGAAATGCACAAAGGTAAAGGTGGACAATTAGTAAGAGCAGCTGGTGAAGCAGCTCAATTAATGGCTAAAGAAGGAAAATACGCACACGTAAGAATGCCTTCTGGCGAAATGAGATTAATACCTGTAGTATGCTTTGCTACAATCGGTGTAGTAGGTAACTCAGATCACGAAAACGTATCATACGGTAAAGCAGGTAAAACAAGACATATGGGCGTAAGACCAACAGTAAGAGGATCTGTAATGAACCCTAACGATCACCCACACGGTGGTGGTGAAGGTAGAGCTCCAGTTGGACACGCAGGACCTATGACTCCTTGGGGTAAACCAGCATTAGGATACAAGACTCGTAAGAAAAACCATAGAACTGATAAGTTCATAGTTAAGAGAAGAAATAGAAAGTAGGAGGTAACATACTATGTCAAGATCACTAAAAAAAGGACCTTATGTAGATGCAAAACTTTTAGCAAGAGTTGAAAAAATGAATGAAACTGACACTAAAGATGCACTTAAGACATGGTCAAGATCATCTACTATATATCCTCAAATGATAGGTCACACAATTGCAGTTCACGACGGAAGAAAACACGTACCTGTATATATAACAGAGGAAATGGTAGGACACAAGTTAGGCGAATTTGCTCCAACAAGACTTTTCAGAGGTCACGCAGGAGACAAAAAGAGCAAACTTAGCAAATAATAATTAGGAGGAAACAAGAATGGAAGCAAGAGCTGAATTAAAATTTGCACGTATCAGTGCAAGAAAAGCTAAAATTGTTTTGGACCTAATAAAAGGTAAAGAAGCAAAAGAAGCGCTAGCTATACTTAAATATACAAACAAAGCAGCTAGCCCTATCGTTTCTAAAATCCTTAAATCTGCTATGGCTAACGCAACAAACAATCATTCAATGAATGAAAACAAACTTGTTATTGCAGAAGCTGTTGCAAATCAAGGGCCAACAATGAAAAGAATAAGTCCAAGAGCTCAAGGTAGAGCATATAGAATAAGAAAAAGAACTAGCCATATAAGAATAGTTCTTAAAGAAGTAGAATAGGAGGAAGTATTTATGGGTCAAAAAGTAAGTCCACATGGTTTAAGAGTAGGCATTATAAAAGACTGGTCTTCTAAATGGTATGCAAACAAACAAAATTTTGCAGATTACTTAGTAGAAGATAACAAAATTCGTAAATATCTTAAAGAGACTTTAAAAACTGCTGGAATTTCTTCTATCAACATAGAAAGAAAAGGAACAGAAGTAAAAGTAAACGTAATGGCAGCTAAGCCTGGTATGATCATCGGTAAAGCTGGTGCTGCTATAGAAGAACTTAAAAAGAAATTAGAAAAAATGACAGGTAAAACAGTATCTTTAAATATCGTTGAAGTTAAAAACTTAGATATGGATGCTACACTTGTTGCAGAATCTATTGCTTCTCAATTAGAAAGAAGAATATCTTTCAGAAAAGCAATGAAACAAGCTATGGCTAAAACAATGAAAGCTGGAGCTAAAGGTATCAAGACTCAAGTGTCTGGACGTTTAGGTGGAGCTGAAATAGCTAGAAGCGAACACTATAGTGAAGGAACAATACCTCTACAAACATTAAGAGCAGATATCGATTACGGTTTTGCTGAAGCATTAACTACATACGGTATCATCGGTGTTAAGGTTTGGATATACAAAGGTGAAGTTCTTCCACAAAGAAAAGAAGCTAAAGGGGGTAACAAATAATGTTAGTACCTAAAAGAACAAAATTTAGAAAAATGCAAAAAGGTAGAATAAGAGGAAATGCTACAAGAGGAACAAAACTTGTACATGGTGAATATGGAATAGTTGCATTAGAACCAACTTTCATAACTAACAACCAAATCGAAGCTGCCAGAATAGTAATTTCTAAGTATACTAAAAAATACGGTAAATCTTGGATCACAATATTCCCAGATAAGCCAATAACTAAAAAACCTGCAGAAACAAGAATGGGATCTGGTAAAGGTAACCCAGAATATTTCGTAGCAGTTGTTAAACCTGGTAGAGTAATGTTTGAAATAGCTGGATTAAGCGAAGCTGAATCTAGAGAAGTACTTAAAAAGGCTATCCAAAAGCTTCCTATCAAATGTAAAGTAATTTCTAAGGAAGAAAGCTTAGGAGGTAATGACAGTGAAAAGTAATAAATTAAATGATTACAAAAAAATGGATGAAAAAGCATTAGTTGAAGAACTACAAGCTTTAAAATCTGAGTTATTTAAATTAAGATTATCACTTGCCATGAACGGTTTAGATAATCCTAACAAAATAGCTGAAACTAAGAAAAATATAGCTAGAGTTAACACAATTCTTACTATGAAACAAAATGGTGTAGAAGTAGTTGTTAAAGAAACAGCTAAAAAAGAAAAAGCAGCTAAAAAGACTGCTGCAAAGAAAACAGCTAAAAAAGCTGAATCTACAGAAGCTGTAGAAGAAAATAAGTAGGAGGATAAACTAGTGGAAAGAAATGCAAGAAAAACTAAAATAGGTAAAGTAGTTTCAAATAAAATGGATAAAACTATAGTTGTAAGAATAGACACTAAGTTTAAACATCCACTTTACAACAAAATCATGAACAAAACATTAAAAGTAAAAGCTCATGATGAAGAAAATGTATGTGGTATTGGTGATACAGTAGAAATAATGGAAACTAGACCACTAAGTAAAGATAAAAGATACAGACTAGTTAGAATAGTAGAAAAAGCTAAGTAATTGAAAAGGAGGAACTACTATGATACAACAACAATCAGTTGTTAATGTCGCAGACAACACAGGAGCAAAAAAATTAATGTGTATAAGAGTACTTCGTGGACACCACAGAAAATGGGGTAACATCGGAGATGTAATCGTAGCTTCTGTAAAACAAGCAACACCAGGTGGCGTTGTAAACAAAGGGGATGTTGTAAAAGCAGTAATTGTTAGATCTAAAACTGGACTAAGACGTCAAGACGGATCATACATAAAATTTGATGAAAATGCAGCTGTTATCATAAAAGATGACAAGACTCCAAAAGGAACTCGTATCTTTGGACCAGTTGCAAGAGAGCTAAGAGATAAAGACTATATGAAGATAATATCTCTAGCACCTGAAGTACTTTAGGAGGTAAAGCACAATGGTAAAAAATATTAAAAATGAAGCTAAAATCAAACTAAGAGTAGATGACACAGTTATCGTTAACTCTGGTGTAGATGCTGGCAAAAAAGGTAAAATACTAAAAGTACTTAAAGCAGATAACAAAGTAGTTGTTCAAGGTGTTAACATCAGAACAAAACATACTAAACCTAGAAGACAAGGAGAACAAGGCGGAATAGTTAAAGTTGAGTCTCCTATCCACGTATCAAAAGTAAATTACTACTGCGATAAATGTGGTAAAGGTGTTAAACTTGGAGTACAAGTTAAAGACGGTAAAAAAATAAGAGTATGCAGAAAATGTAATACTGAAATTAAATAAGGAGGACTAAGTGATGGATCTTAAAGAAAGATACATAAAAGAAGTTGTGCCTGCATTAATGACTAAATTTGGTTACAAATCTATAATGCAAGTACCAAAACTTGAAAAAATAGTTATAAATATGGGTGTTTCTGATGTTAAAGATAACTCTAAAGCATTAGATATCGCTGCAAAAGATCTTGAAGCTATATCAGGTCAAAAG
>JAZTYX010000049.1:0-27587 GCA_045637095.1 Clostridia bacterium
GCTTTTCTTGGGTTAGCTCTTAAACTTTTTTATACCTCTTATATAACAAGAAAGTTTTTATCCGTTTCACAGATTATTTCTTTTCTTCCCTCAAACATATTTTAATATATGATTAATTCTTTTTTATTAAATTGTTATAGAATGCATAAAAAGTTGTTTAAGAAACTTCTTTTGGTCAGTTTCAATAAAAAGCGTACATTTCACAAGTGTTTTTTGTGTTTTCACAAGCAAAACTTTTTGTAACATATTTTAATCTTTAACATAGTATATCTTAAGGAGGTGAATGTTATGAACAATTGTTGTAACATTTCTGATTCAATGAACGAGTGCGATTGCGGCTGCAATAGTTGTGGGTGCAATTCAAAGAATTCTTCTAACTGTTCCTTTATTTGGATTATATTAATAGCTTTAGTAATCCTTTTCTGCTGCTGTGGTAATAACAACTAAGTTGATACATAATAACAAAAATAAGCAAGTCACATCAACGTGAGTTGCTTATTTTATTTGCTTACATCTATAAATATTCTTTCATGTGGTTTTACAAGTCCACATTCTTCTCTTGCTATTTTTTCTATGAAAGCAGGATCATCAACATTTTTCTTTATTTCATTTAGTTCGTTTGTTCTTACTTCAGCATTTACTATTTCTTGATTTATTCCAGCTATCTTTACATTGTATTCATTTATTTCAAATTGTTGCTTTACGAAAGTGATAGAAAAATAGACAAGACAAATAATTAGAAGCACTCTTACATAATCTACTCTATACTTCTTCTTTTTCTTTTTATTAACTTGTGAATCCAAAGAACTTGCCATATTTCAACTCTCTTCCTTCTTTTGTTTCTTAAATATACTTGTCTTTACTCGTACATTTTTCACTTTCTTATGATAAAACTCTATCATATCCGATTTTCTTTTGCAAGAAACTTTTACACATTTTTTTATTTTTTTACATACTTTGCATAAAAACATATAATGTATTTTTAGTGGTAAAAATATGAATTGTATTATTCCAGACATTTTATTTATTAGTATAATAAATAAATTTCTAATGTAATTCTTTGCTACAAGAGTATATAGTATTGCTCCAATCACGATTGCTAATATTAAATATAATCTTAAAACTTCACCTTGCATATTAACAATTACAAAAACCAGCATCGTTCCTATTATTATAAAATAAATAACATCTTGAAGATTAATAATATTTTTCTTAGGCATATTAATCTTTCTTATAGCTCTAAAAACATCGAATATAAGACTAAAAAGCATGCCCATCACTACAAATATTAAAAAATTTATAGTTTCAATTTGCAAAGACAAGTTTACCACCTACTTAAATATTTTATTAAACATTTTGCCCTTCTTTTCTATTTCACTTTCGCTATATACAAGCGCTATTATTTTTCCCTCTATACTAAGTTCAGAGTTATCTAAATTTAGTTTATTCATTTTTAAATCTGTACCTTTTATTGTAAGTATTCCCATTTCAGTTTCAACAAGAACCAATTCATCATCAAAACTATGAATATCTTTTACCCCTGTTAATGTTAACTTCGCTCTGTTTTCAATTATTACATTATGCATTGCTTGTATTTTTTTATCTTCCATTAAACTCACCTTCTATATAATATATATTCACATTGTCCATTCAATATGCTAATAATCCATCTTATATATTATAAGGAAATAATAAAAACCAATGTAAATAAAAATAAAACGTTTAAGTTTCCTTAAACGTTTTATCTACTTTTACTTTTTGTTAATATTAGCAACCTTTGCTGTCATCACAAACTCCATCTTTAGGATATACTTCTAATACTAGTTTTGTTAACTTATCTTTTAATTCATTAGTTGCTTCTTCTGTATAATACTCTTCTGTATCTGCTCCAGATATTAAAGATGTATCATTATTATGACCAATTATTTTTCCGCTCTTTATGAAATAAACATCTGGCACATATATACGTTTGTTACCATTATCATCCTCGTGTAAAAACTCGCCTAGTTTTTCTATAAGTTTTTTATAATCTTCTGTATTCTTTGCTCTATCTTGTTTAATATTGCAATAGTATACTTCTGGAACGTTGTTAGCCGTTATTACTTCATTTAGAATTGGAACATAGCTTCTGCACCATTTGCAATCCTTAAAACCGAATAATATTATCGCTTGATCATCATCTAAAGTTTCATATGCTTCTTTTGCAGATATTATTTTAAATACATTATCTAATGGAACATTCTCATATTCCGTGTAAAATTTTTCTGCATCCGTCATTTCATTATTTACATAGTATGATTTTGCTAACAATATCATTAATGTAATTAATGCTGCTACTATAACAAATGTTACTATTATTTTTATCTGATTCTTTTTTGGTATTTCCAATTTCATATTTTTTACCTCTTTACTATGCCTTTGTACGTTTATATCCTTCTGGCAATTCAAACAATTCTCTCTTTACTGTTTTTTTAGTTACAATTACATTTATCTTTCTTTCAACATCACCAGTAATTATTTTAATATGTCTTAAATCATCTCCAACAAAATAATATCTGATTTTTGCGTTTTGATGAGTATATTCTTGATAAACATATTCCACTCCGCTTTCTTTAACTTCTACATCAGCCACATATCTTTGTCCAAAATCTGATAAAAGATTATACTCCGATGAACTAAAATCTACTGGTTTTTTTGCTTCAACTATTACCTTATATACTTTTACAATAGAAAAAACACTGTCTCCATTAATTACAACATGTCTATTTAATTCTTCTGAATATATTGCAGATTTAGAACCTTCACGAGTGTAATCTATAGTAGCTTGTTTTATATCTTCATTCCAGTCATTAGCTCCAAACTCACCTAAATATCTAACTGTATATACGTTTCCTAAACCTTCTATATATTTTGCAAGTTTACCATTTACATGTGTTAAATTTACCTTTGTATTATCTATTATTACTTTAGGCTTATCTGAAAGTTTAATAAATGCAATAAATGTTATTAACAACAATACTGCTATTATTATAAAAAATCCAGATATGAAGATTATCTTTTTATTCTTTTCAATCTTCTTTTTAAGTCTTTCTTGCTCTTTAATTTTTTCTTGTTCGAACTCTAATTTTAACATTATATATTCCCTTCCCTTACATTGTGGAATAAATGCTGTTGTATAATCCCAGCATGTTTTCCAAATTTATCTTTTGCAAACTCAGATATTTCTTTTATATTTGTATTGTCATTAAAATATAGTTTTTCCATTATTCTTTTTACCCATACATCAATAGGAAAAACCTCTCCTCTTTTTAGCGAAAATAGCAGTATGCAATCTGCAACTTTTGGTCCTATTCCCATTAATGACATTAATGCTTTTTTAGCATGTTCAGTATCCATACTCTTTAAGGTTATTAACAATTCCTTGTTATCTAAAAAGTAATTAATTACATTTTTTATATACCTAGCCCTAAAGCCTGTCCCACATTCCAAAAGATCGTCGATTGTTATATTAGACATTTCTTCTAGCGTTGGAAATAAATAATATTCATTATTTTCAAATACTACTTTTTTTCCGTACTTTCTACTAATATCTTTTACTGAACGGCTTATTCTTTTTATATTGTTATTCGCAGAAATAATATACGATATTATTGTCTCAAATAATGGTTGATTTAGTATATGAATGCCAGAAGAATATTTTAATGACTCTTGTACATTCTTATCTATTTTTGCTATTTCTTTTTCTAAAGCTGAATAGTCTTTATTTAAATCAAAATACTCACTAATAGTTTCTTCTAAGTTATTTGTTAAAGAAGACCATACTAGAATTTTATTGCCTTCTTGTTTTATTTTTATTACCCTATCTTCTATTACGCCAATATATGTATTATTCTCTGTACATTCCCATCTAAAGCATTGTCCACATTCTAAAGTGTACTTCAAATTGAAACATTCTACATTTATTTCTAAATCTGGTTTCATACTTTTCACCCTATATATGCACATTATATATTAAAGATTTTTTAATTTCAACCATTTTATGTGTGTTATAAAGAGTTTGTTTTATTGAAAAAATAGCGATTTTGTGATAGAATATATTGGAAAAAATATATTAATAGAGGTGTAACATGATTGACTACAAAATCTTGAAACAACAATTAGAACTTCTACCCCAAAGCACGGTTGTGCTTATTGCAGGTCATAAGAACGCAGACTACGACTCTATAGCATCCTGTATCGCGCTTGCAAAAATTCTTTCAAAGTTAGGCTACACAGCCTATGCTTTAATAGAAAAAGCAGATATGGATAAAACTTATTGGTTGGATACATCTTGTGTACTTAATACATACGATGAAAACCAAGAGTTTAACTTCATCATGCTTGATGCCAACAGAAAAGAAAGACTCGGACGGTTCGAACAACTTTTCGATAATGCCAGAACAACTCTTTGCATAGATCATCACGAAGGTGGAAACAACGAATCTAATTATTCGTTTATAGATAAAGATATAAGCTCTACTGCAGAGATTATTGCTCATCTTGTTAACGAAACAGATGACCTTATCTACAATTCCATCTTGGATGAAGAAATCTCCACACTTCTTTATGCTGGTATCGCTGCAGACACCAATTCCTTCTACAAAAGAGTCACTCCCCAAACCATGCTTATTGCAAGTATGCTTTTGTATCACGGTGCAAATGGATCTCTTGCTATAAGAAATGTATGCAAAAACATGAGTTTAAGAGAAGCCACTATTCTCTCAAAAATGTTTAACAATATAGTATTTGATGAACTCCACTATGTTGTTATCGACAGACATGAAGACTTCTTTAGAAATGTGCCTTATAGCACATTCTTTAAGAAATGTGCTGCATATCTGTATGAGCTTATTGATGTAAAAGTATTTGGCCTGTTCTTAATCGAGCTCGATGGAAGCGTATCTGGTACTCTTAGAAGCAATTGCGATATCGATGTAGATGAACTTGCTACAAGTCTTGGTGGCGGCGGTCATAAAAAAGCAGCCGGATTTGAAACATCTGAGGACATTGAAGTAATTCTTGCAAAAGTAAAATCATACGTACAAGATCACATGTAACCAGTAAAAAATAACGTTAACTAAATTAGTTAACGTTATTTTTTTCTTCTATATTTACCTTATTATTTCCTTTTTTAACATACTTTTCCGTCATTAATTCTAAAGCTTCTTTAGCTTCTTTATCTTTACTTATCTTCATGTATATTACTATTCCTATAGAAACTATACCATATACTATTACATACGACCAAATTACAACCCATATAGATCCTTCTATAATTCCCGCACCTGCTATCGTTGAAGAAATTATTGATGGTATTCTTGCTAAAGTACACAATGTTATAAATCTAAGTGGATTTTCAAGCGGCAATAGGCCAGCTATATATGTAAAGAAATCTTTAGGCATAAGTGGTGTTAAATATAATATATACATTATTCTTTCGACAGCCTTTGGATTTTGAAACACCTTGCTATTTTGTATCTTGTCTATTAAATCATCATTACAAAATGTATATACTAAATTTACTCCTACTTTTCTTACTAAATAGAATATTACAGCTGTAGCTACCCAGAATAATATAAGCATAAATATTAGGCCACCTACTGGTCCAAAACATATTCCTGCCAACACTTCCATTGGTTCTCCAGGCAACATTGGTATTATGACCTGAGATATTTGTAAGCCCGCAATTAATGATGCTCCCTTTATCTTGTTACCACTAATTGATTCCTTAAATTCCAGTCTAGCTTGTTCAGAACCCAAACTTGTTATTACTGGAAACATTGCTATAAATATTACTAGAGCAATTATACAAAATATACTTAGTGCAATAAGTTTTATAATCTTAGCTTTTTTACTTCTATTTACTTTTATTATGTCTTTCAATTTTTTTCTTCCCCTTTTACATGCAAATTATACATTGTTTATATTTATTTTTCAATAAAACCCATTCAACATCTCATTAATTTAAATATAAAAAAACCTATGATTTCTCATAGGCATAAAAAAATGGAGCGGGTGATCAGAATCGAACTGACGCCATCAGCTTGGAAGGCTGAGGTTCTACCATTGAACTACACCCGCATCCGCTACGATTTATATTATAGCTATTTTAGATGTAAATGTCAACACTTTTTTATAAAAATTATAAAATATTTATTTTTTCTTTATAATAATATTATTTTTATCACGCACAACATCATTCATACATGCATATATCATATAAATATTTGGTAATGTCATAAGCGCACTAAATATTCCAGATATATCCCATACCATATTAGCATATGTAATACTTCCTAAATATATACCAAATATATATAGCAATCTAAATACATATATAGCTAGGCGGCTTTTAGTTAAATAACCTATAGCTTGTTCTGCATAATATTCAAGACATGGTATTGTTGCTAACACGAAAAACACCATACAAACATTTAACAATAGTTTACCAAAAAGCACCTCTCCAAATACACTGTTTAGCATTTCACCCGGATTTAATATATTGTACTTACCGGTGCTAATTATTGTTATTCCTGTAAGCATACATAAAAACAATGTATCTATTACAACTGACATAGACGCTACACTTGCTGCCTTATGTACATCATTATTCTCTACGGCAGCCGTAAACATCGGTGCAGTTCCCATTCCCGCTTCATTAGAAAACAAACCAATAGAAAATCCTTTACCAACTATTTTATTTACCCCTAACCCTACTACTCCGCCTATCATCTGTTTTGCCCCAAAGGCTACAGATATTATTTCTTTAATACTAGGAAATATATTCATATAGTTTTTTACAAGAATTCCTAGGCATAACACAATATATGTTAATGAACACACTGGTATCACAATACTACTTAGCTTTGCTATTCTATGCTTTCCACCACATACCACATACGCTGTAATCATTACTAGAATTATCCCCACTATTTCCTTGGAAACACCAGTGCTATTATTCACTAATTCGGTTAGAGAATTTGCTTGTGTCATAATTCCTGATGTTAATGCAGATATAACCACTATTACAGCAAAAAGGATTGCCAGTTTTCTTTTTCCTAATACATCATCTAGGACATACATTGTACCACCAAAGTATCCGGCTTTTTTATCTTTTTTTCTATACATCATTACTATATAGTTTTCTGCATAAGAAATAACTATAGAGACTATTCCAGATACAAACATCCAGAACAAGCTTCCAACTCCGCCCGTAATAATTGCCACTGCAATTCCAGTTATATTACCTGTTCCAAGCGTGCCTGCCAATACACTTGTTAATGCATTAAAATTAGTTATACGCTTACTTTTAGCTTTTTCGTTTTTTCTTCTACTAAAGACACATTTTAACACGTCAAATAAGCTAAATTTCAACTTTACGGTCAATACTATACTGGTTATAACTAACAATATAATAAATGGCGTTCCCCATATAGATGTATTTATTTTGTATATAATCTCATTAAAAATATCCATACCAAAGTATATTTTCTTTGATATGGATATATACATATTTCATTTATATAATCTTACAAACTATAACAGTTACATCATCTAATGTTATTTTATTTTGACGACCAACTATTTTATCCATTATAGCATTCATAAGATCTTTTTCTGTGTATTCTAATACACTTAATTTTCCTACTATCGTTTGTAATTCTTGTTTGTTAATATCGCTTTCTGCTCCATCAGACATTAATACTACATACATACCTTTTATTACTTCTTTTTCCACAGTTGAGTGTTGCATAGTAGCAAGAAGTCCCATTGGTAATGTGTCTTGTTTAATTTCTTCTACTTCATTATTTGTTATTACAAACGAACTAGAAGCACCAAGCTTAATAAACTCTAACATGTTTTTCTTTTCGTTTAACACACACATATCTAATGTTGAAGAAACTTCTCCATTTTCCTTAAGCTTAACAAGCCTGTTTATTATATTTAACGTCTCTTCACTACTAAATCCGTTTTGTCCCATCTTCTCTATCATATTTATAACAGATGTACTTACTTCTTTAGACTTTTCTCCAGAGCCCATACCATCACTTATAGCAATAACTTTGTTGTTATCTTTAAGTTCAGTTACTATGTATGAATCTCCGCTTACCGAGCTATCTGCTTTTCTTATTTGTTTAACTGTAGCTCTAACTACATATCTACTTGTTGGAAGCAACTTAATTCTAGAACGTTCTGTCTTACTACTATTTAATACAAGTTTAATAGACATCTTAGTTCCAACCGCATCGCTTACAACTTTTTGTATTTCCTTTTTAGCTTTGTTTATATCTATTATGATATCTGTTATGAACTCATACATTGTATCTACATTTTCACCTTTAGTGAATGTATCTTCATAAACAACGTATCCTAGATATTTTAATTCTTCTCTAATTCTTTTTTGTTCATGTGTATCATGTTTTACTGGTTGTTCTTCGTTTCTTGCTATGTTTTTAATAAAGCTAGAAATTGCTTTATATTCTTCTGCAAGTTTTGCATTTGCTTCGTTTTCTTTTTGCTTAACAAAACGCATAAGCTTAACATTGTTATACATATCTGTTATGTTTTTCATAATTAATTCTTGTTTTTCACAATCTACAGGAAGCATAGCACTTGTTATATAGCCATCATTTTCTAAACTATTTGCAAGATGTTCTGAAACAGCTTCTAATTCCTCATTTACACAATTAAATTTATTTGGGCATCTAATACATTCATTCTTTTTGTAATCTACAAGATATTTTTTAACTACCTCTTTAGTCTCTGCTACAGTTTCATCTGTTACCGCAGTTGTAATGTGTGAAAGGTTATCGAAAACTTCAGATATTGCATTTAATCTATCTTTAGCATCACTACCAGCACCAAGTAAATTTTCATATCCTTTGCCTAATCCTGTAAAGCTACCAAACATGTCTTCAAGTCTAACAATTACTTTTCTTGGAAGTGCTACTATTATTCCTGATGCAACTAACATTTCTGCTAAACGTACAAATATGTTTATATCTTTTCCATATAGACTAGATAATATCATGTTACCTATAACAAAAATTACTGCTACAACCCATTTATTAGCTCTACTTAGCACTCCTGCAATTAACCCTGAGAATGTAAATGATGTAATTATTAATGAATTTACATTAGGATTAAGTATTGCATAAACTAATCCAATAATCACACCAGATGCAACACCCATCATCCAATCGTTCTTCCATCCTAAAGTTACTATCATAGCAATAAGCGCTACATTTACAAAGTTAAAACCAAATATATTTATTCCACTAAAAGGCATTAGTGCGAATGTTATTAGAACACCTAAACTAATTATTTCCTCTTTAGAGAATATTATCTTTTTACTAATATTTAAAAGCATTGTCATACCAGAAGTAAATACTGGATATAATGCTATTACAAGTAGAAAATGTGCTATTCCATCTACTAGTAATTTCTTAAATATTAAACATGTAATTAAGTTAGAAGCTAAACACGCAACACTTAATTTCATTAATGTTATATATTTTTTACTAAATCCTTCTATCTCGACAATAGAAGCTAAAACTGTGTAAATTATATATGCAGTTATATAATTTACATATAAACTTAAATCCGACTTAAATACCGCAAACGAAATTAATGTTATTAGCAAAGGCACCATTAAAGGTATATTAAATATTGTTGCTACGCCAAGCAAAACAAAAGCAAAAGGTTTAAGCCCAATAAATTCTACTGCCCCTGTTAAAAACAACATTACTATATATGGTAGAGTCTTAGAATTAATTAATTTCTTAAAAACTCCAAAAACCTCTTTTTTAGGACTATTCGTCTGTATATTTACAGTTTCATTAACTACCAAATCTCTTTTAAACAACATGTGAACACCTCTTATTTTACATATATTACATCAACTATACTATCATTTTTTGTCACAATTTGATTCTAGTTAAATTTTTAATACTCGTTATTTATGGTCTATATTCTATTACAAAAATGCCAAAAAATCAAGTAAAAAGGCATAGTTTTGCCCATACACAGCAAAAAATAACAAGCCATAAAAATATGACTTGTTATATAACTGTTTTATTAAACTAAAATCTGTTGTTGTTACAATCATTGTTGGTATTACATGTTATTTTATTTCTTTATATTTTATCTACTAATAACAAGATACGCATCCTCTTTTCATAAGTTGTGTTAAGAATAATATTCCAAGTGTATCTTTTAAGAAACCGCCACAGTATGGGCATAAAGCTCTATCTAAATCTTCTTTATCCTCTGTTTCGCATCTATCTACTACAACTAATTCTTTAAGTTCTTTTTCTTTCTTCATAACTTCACAAAGCATTTCATTCATTTCCTTGTGATACTTTTCTTTAGATATGGCCTTTGGCATCATTCCCATATTTTCCATCATTATTTTGTTAATACTTTTTTCTACATAAACAATTAACATTTTATATGAACCACACATATTTTCTAACGGTTCCATCTTCATCATGTTATTCATAGGATAACCATATCCTCTTGCTAAGTGCCCGGGCATACATTCATATTCTTTATTATAGTAATTTGGAATATAGTTCATATTATGATTCATACAATGATTGAAATCCATCATATTGTTTTTACATTCCACATTACCATATTGATGTGGTACATATCCCATATTATACATTCCACACATTCCTTCGTTATATTTGTTTGCATAAGAGTTGTTTCCGTACATTTTACATCTATCCTCTAATAAATAATTTTCCATAAAAATATTACCTCCTAGTATGATATATTATATGCTACTAAACCGCATATGTTCCTACTAGAAGGTAACGACCGTTTATTATATTTATATATTAAGTTGCATTCTATTCTTTTAGAACAGAAACGAAATATCTCCTCTTTCTTTCATATTGTATGTTTGCCACATTTCTGCTGCAGTGGCTTTAGATATTTCTTTTGAAACACTTGGGTACATAGTATGACATAAGTAAAACTTACCATCTTCTTGTACTATTTCTTGTTCACCCATGTTAAACATTACTTCTCTTAATGATTCTTCTGGCTTAAATTCATTTAAGAATGCCAGTGGATCTATTGGTATGTATTCATCCATAACTTTGTCTTTTGCCATAAGCTTACACCTCTTCTATAATTTTTATGCTCCTGTCTATTATATACTCTAAGCGTTCTATTCTTTTTTCTAGATAAAGAAATCCAATAAGCGACTCAAAACCTGTTGCTATTTTGTATGTTACTACATCTGTATTCTTAGGTACTGTATTTGCTTCTGCGTTTCTTCCTCTTCTAATAATGTCTTTTTCTTCATCACTAAGCTCTGCATCCATTGCTGCCACTATTCTTGCTTGAGCTTTAGCGCTAACATATTTTATTGTCTTTTTGTGAAGTTTGTTAACTTGTTCGCGTGAATTAGAGATAACGTGTTCACGTATATATAGTTCATAAACTACATCCCCAATGTATGCTAAAGTCTTCACATTTACTTCCCTTGTATCCACTTTATCTACCTCACAAAAATTATATATTATATTTTTGGCATTTACAAGCAACTTTATTGTTTTTTTAGCGTTTTTTGTATATAATGTGTACATACATAAAGGAGTTATATATGACAAAAAAAGAAATAATACTTATGATTATAATGTTTGGATTAATATTTGGAATGCTTGCTTTCTTATTATTCTTTATGATAAACAAAGAAACATCATCTCCATTACCAAATGCAGGTAACACAGAAGTTCCTGCTACACAGTTAGGTCCACATAAAGATAATATAGACACCAAAACAAACGATACTGTAATTAAAACAAGCAACGAAACAAGAATTAGAATTATTAATAAAATAGATAAATCTATGTTTACTGCAAAGAAAAATCTTTTAATAATGTTTGCTTCATGGTGTCCAAGTTGCCGAGAAGAAATACTAGAAATTGAATCTATTATTAACCATTATAAAGATGATAAGGATGTTAATGTTATAGTAATCGCTCATGAATTTAACAAAGAAGATTATCCGTTATCTGGGCTAATTACCCTTTTAGAAGAAAACGTTAACTACGGAGATTTTGAAGTGTTTGTAGACTTTGGTAGAATTATACGTGGAACAATAGATAAAGAAGCTAATACCATACCAATATCCTATGTCGTAGACAAAAATGGTAACATACTACAAAAACACGAGCAAACTTTAACATTAGAAAAAGCACAAGAAATGTTAAAATAACTAATGTAATTTATACAAATAAAACGAGTAGCAATAGCTACTCGTTTTATTTTGAGAATTAAGGTTTCGAATTATTTTCCTTGGATACGCTCTTATCTTCTTCTGCCGGTGCAGGCTCATATTTCTCCAGTTCTTTACGAAGTCTTAAAATCTCTGCATAGAAAGATTTAATCTCATGAATCAAAGGATAGATTTGAGTTCTCGCGGCATAAAACAGATTTTCGTATCTGGGATACTTTTTTCTGCAGAACTTAAAGAAAGGCATATAATAAAGCTCCGTCTCAAGCGCCTTTCTGTGCCGTGCTTCAAAAGTCTTTTCCTGCAAGGTTGTCATGTTGTGCATTCTGTCTGCGGTTTTAATTGCAGCTGCATACGGATCCCGCGAAATTGCAGTAAGATAATCCATGATTACATCTTCTTGCTTGTAATCCAAGCCAGGCTTTTTCGTTACCAAAGATACTAAATGTGCTACATTGTCACCAAAAAGCGTGGCAATCATTTTTTCGGAATATCCTTCCACATCCTCGACAATATCGTGTAAAAGTGCTGCTACAATTGCATCCTCGTTACGGATGTCAAAAGAAATAAGGGTGTTTGCTACATCGATGCAGTGATTGTAGTAATCCTGACCATCATCTCTTGTGAATCCTTTCTCTGCCGACATTTCTTTACAGACAAGTTCCAAAGCCTCAATCGACTTAGAATTTATACCAAAAATATTGGTAAGCCGTCTTTCCAAGAATTGTCTGGGAGTTCTGTTAAGTAAGAGATACTTCTTGTAATAATACTCTTGCTTCATACCGTTTTCTCCTTTCTAAATTCATTAAAAATATATAATTAATATTTTTCGACTTTTAAATTAGACATCATTATACTCCCACATTTTACAAAATGCAAGCTTTTTAGACATTTTCTATCATTCTTTTATGTATTTTATCTATTAACATTTCACTAACATCTTTTTTTACTACTATACTTAGCTTTGTTTCACTAAAATTAATATCCGAAAATGATATATTATTCTCTTTTGCAATGTTATATATGTTAGATATAATATTAGGATTACTTGTTAATTCTTCACCGACCAATGTAATTTTAACAAGTTCTTTTTCTACTGCTAATATTTTAGGTGTTTTACTCTCGTTTACATGTATTTCTTCTATAACTTCCGTTCCTCTTGTATTATTTTTTGTATTCTTAACTAACACTTTTAATTTATATTTTTTAGCCATGCTTACCGCTCTATTGTGTAAAACTTTAGCACCGCTACTTGCAGCCTCTAACATTTCATCATACGAAACATTATCTAACAATTTTGCGTTTTTTACCAAATTAGGATCTGTACTATACACACCATCAACATCCGTATAAATCTCACATCTTTTAGCATTAAGTACTGCTGCAATAGCCACAGCAGATAAATCGCTCCCACCACGTCCAAGCGTAGTAATGTTACCAAATTTATCTACTCCTTGAAATCCTGCAACAACTACCACATCATTATTTTCTAAATGTTTTAGTATATTCTCTTTAAGTACCGTTTTAATTTTAGCAAAAGAAAAATTAGAATCTGTTATTATTCCTGCCTGTGAACCAGTAATTCCTACTGCTTCAAAACCATTATCTTTTAACATCATAGTAAGTAAAGAAACTGTAATTATTTCTCCTGTAGATAATAACAAATCCATTTCTTTGTTATATGTATTACTTGTATATTCTTTTGACTTAGCAATTAACTCATCTGTTGTTTTTCCCTGCGCAGATACAACAACTACCACTTTATTTCCCTTTTCTTTTTCCTTCTTTATTTTTTCTATAACACACAATAAAGATTCTTTATCTTTAACTGAGCTTCCACCAAATTTTTGTACAATTATATCCATAACATACCTCCGTTAAAGTATGTTATGCAATACATATGAAAGTGTTACAAACAAAAATAAACCCGCTATATATTAATATATAACGAGCTCATTTATTATATTAATTATTATTTATTTTCCTCTAGATATTCATCATAAGTACATTTTCTATCTTTATATGCACCTGGTGTTAAATCTATAATTCTATTAGCAACTGTTTGTACTAATTGGTGGTCATAAGATCTAAATAGAAGCACACCTTTAAAGTTTTGCATACCTTCGTTTAATGCAGTTATACTTTCCATATCTAAGTGGTTTGTTGGTTCGTCTAGAAGTAATGCGTTTGCTCCAGATAACATCATCTTAGTTAACATACATCTTACTCTTTCTCCTCCAGATATTACTTTTGTTTTCTTTAAGCTTTCTTCACCACTAAATAGCATTCTACCTAAATACCCTCTAACAAAAGCATCTTCTTTTTCTCTAGAGTATTGTCTTAACCAATCTGTTAAGTCTAATTCACCTTGGAAGAACTGAATGTTTTCTCTTGGGAAGTATGATGATGTAACTGTTTGTCCCCATTTAAATTCTCCATTATCTGCTTCCATTTCTCCAGAAAGAATTGCAAATAACGCTGAGATACCATTACTGTTTTCACCAACAAAAGCTATTTTATCTTCTTTTGTCATTGTGAAAGATACATTATCTAACACTTTAACTCCATCTATTGTTTTAGATAAATTCTTTACAACAAGAACATCATTTCCAATATCTCTATCTGGTTTGAAATCTATAAACGGATATCTTCTGCTTGATGGTCTAATATCATCTAGCACTATCTTTTCTAACATTTTCTTTCTAGATGTTGCTTGTTTAGATTTTGATGCGTTAGCACTAAATCTTGCTATGAAGTCTTGTAATTCTTTTATTCTATCTTCTTTCTTCTTGTTAGCTTCTTTCATTTGTCTTTGAATAAGTCTACTAGATTCATACCAGAAATCATAGTTACCAACGAATAATTGAATCTTTCCAAAGTCTATGTCTGCTATATGAGTACATACTTTATTTAAGAAATATCTATCGTGAGATACAACTATAACTGTATTTTCAAAGTTAATTAAGAATTCTTCTAACCATTCTACTGCTGGTAAATCTAAACCGTTAGTAGGTTCGTCAAGAAGTAGTACATCTGGATTTCCAAACAATGCTTGCGCAAGAAGTACTTTAACCTTATCTTCTTCCTTTAAGTCTTTAACTAGTTTATCATGTAGTTCTGTTGCTACACCTAAACCATTTAATAAAATAGCGGCATCTGTTTCAGCATTCCATCCATCCATTTCTGCAAATTTAGCTTCTAACTTTCCAGCTAGAATTCCATCTTCATCAGTGAAGTCTTCTTTCATATATATTGCTTCTCTATCTTTCATAAGTTTGAAAAGCACTTCATTTCCCATAATAACCGTTTGTAATACTTGTTCATTATCATAAAGAGTATGATCTTGTTTAAGCACAGAAAGTCTTTCTTGGTTTGGCATTACAACTTCACCATTAGTTGGTTCGATTTCTCCAGATAAAATCTTTAAGAATGTAGATTTACCTGCACCGTTTGCACCAATAAGACCATAACAGTTACCTGCTACAAATTTAATATTAACATCTTCAAAAAGTACTCTTTTACCAAATCTAAGAGTAACTCCGTTTGCCATTATCATAACGTGGCCTCCTTTTAACCATAATATTTTACTATACTTTGGTTAAAAAGTAAAGAAAAAAGTAGGTATTATACAATACCTACTTTGAAAACTTTTGCTAAGAAGCGTTTGAACTTGCTTTTATAATTATCTACAAGCAAATATTTACATCCAAGCTTCTTTGCTGGTCTAATGTCATCGAAGATATTATCTCCAACAACAAGAATTTCTTCCGGATCAAGGTCGTTCATCATCATGACTGTTTTATACGCATAAATCTTCTTTTTAGACTTAACGCAGTAGATGTCTTCTTTTTTGATGCCAAGCTTTTCGATGATGTTGTAGTTCTGACTATTGATAGTTACAAAACATACCTTCTTAGTCTTACCTACTTCTTCTATGAACTCTCTAACGCCCTTAAACGTAATTGACTTATCGTTATAAAAGCTGTCATAAAGTTCACGGAATTCGCTTATGCTCTTTCCAAGGATAATTGCATAAAGGCCAAGTAAAAATTCTTGTCTGTCTCTGTTTGTAGAAAGAATTCCACTTTTTACGAACCACATTGCAATTCTATCCAAGAAAAAAACAAATTTCTTTCTTAATTTCTTCCCCCGGTTAAAGCCGTTTACGACCACCTGTAATGCTGTTTGATGCTCCTTTACCAAATCCTTTATGGTTCCGTCAATGTCTAGTACTACATATGATGCATCTGTAGCCATAATAGCTTCTTTTAGTTTTTCTACCATATTCGTTCTCCTTTAATAATTATTTTTTAGGCCACATAGTATTTGCTAAGGACAATATTGTACCATAGTACAATACTTTTTTCAAGTTGTGGAAAATATGCACAAAAAAAGAAGTGGTTTCCCACTTCTTTTAATTTATCTTTATGTCGGATCGGTTCCCATCGGGCGTTTTAAACAAGCCGCTGGCATATCATAATTATAGATAGAGTATTCACCAAAAATATCTGTACCTGTCACTTTAATTCCAGAAATAGTTGGTCCCGGCGAATTTTTTCCAGTAAAAGTCACTTTAACATTTCCATCAACTATACTTAATTGCCATTCTTCTCCCATACTGTCTTTAACAGTTATTCCACTACCTATAACTTCCGCCCAAGTAGCATTCGATTCAGCTGTCATTTGATATGTTCCCATTGTAAATACCAACGTTACTGTTACTTCATTAGTTATAGTAGTTCCTTGTGTCGCATTTGCTGTAAACCAATTATAGAATTCTTCAGATACAGATTGTGGTGTTGTACCAAAGTCTACAGTTCTATATGCTGTTGCTGCCCAATACGCATCCTCTGCGGCTTTATTATCTCCTAAAGGCATACTAGAGCTAAATACATGTACACTTCCACTAGATGTATAATAATATGCAAATCCTTCATTACCAGAAGCTCCGCTAGGCAATGTCCATGTGTCATTAAATACTTCTATTTTTGTAAACTGCTGTCCGTTAGATTCAAAATTAATTTCTTGAATTAATTCTGGTCTACTTGTTCGTCTTAATATTTCAGCATTAAATACCCACTTTCCACTTAATGTGTATTGCGCTGCTACATTCTCCGTTACAACAACTGTACAAGTTGCCATTGCATTTCCAGCTTTAGCTGTAATTGTTGTTGTCCCCGCAGCTTTCATTGTAATTGTAGCTGCATTTCCACTAGCAGATACTGTTGCTACATTTGTATTTGATGATGTCCATACAAGTGAACCAGATATATTTGATGTTGTTGCTGTTATTGTTTCTGTAGCCGTTGTTCCAGCATCTATAGTTTTAGATATTGTTGTTTTATTAAATGTTATTACTGGTGTTGCTACTGCTCCTGTTACTGTTACTCTAAAACTTTCTTTTGCGCTTCCATATGTAGCTGTTATATCTGCAGTTCCAGGATTCTTTAATGTTACAGTTGCCTTAGTATTATTTCCTGTTACAGTTGCTACTGTTGCATTAGATGTTGTCCAAGATATATCTCCTATTACGTTTTTTGTTATAACACTAACTTCTTTAGTCACAGGACCACTTGTTACATCGCCAGATACACTTGTTGTGCTTAATGTAATTGTTGCATTTGATGTTCCTAGAGAAATTATTACATTAGATTCTCCATCTTGCAATAGATTTGCAACCATTCCTGTTTTCGTTACAACTGTTATACTATCGTCTGGATTAGTTTGCTCTCCAGATTCTATTATTCCTTTTTCTCTTAATTCTTCTATATAATCTGCTACCGTTATCTCTCCAAAATTATTTGCTAGCATTCCATTTTTTATAGTTTGTAATCTTTCGTATTCTTGTAAATAATTTTGTTTACTTACAGTAGTTTTTGAACGTCCTATTATACCACTATCTTCTAATGAAATTATTGCTGCCGCAGCAAGTATTGCCATTACAAGTATTGTTATACTTAAAACTATCATTGATACTCCGTTTTTTCATATTCATATATTCACCCTCTTAATATACAATTAGTTTATTATATATTCTTTACCATTTCAAGTAATTATTCTCATTAAGCTTATTTTTTCTGTTCTTTTTTTCATTTCTTTTGTTGACTTATATAAAAAATAATGTTAATATATATACATGCGATTTTGAAAAAGATATGCATAAAACAATTCTAACATTAATATATTTTATTAATGGCGCTATAGCCAAGTGGTAAGGCACGAGTCTGCAAAACTCTGATCCCCGGTTCAAATCCGGGTGGCGCCTCCAAATTAAGAGCAAGATATCCACATCTTGCTCTTTTTATTTAATTTATATATTGCTTTATCCACATTATCTACATAGTATGCGATTTGATTGTTGACATAACATTTGACTTTTGCTCTCGTTTTTGATATAATTAATGTGCATTGAAATTATGCCTTAAAAATAATTTTTTAGGAGTGTTAATATGTTGGTAGGAAATGTATACTATGTAACAAGTAGTTACAATGAAACAAAATTCAAAGCGCTTTTGGAAAAGCAACTTTCCAAAACTGCTGCATCTTTACCCAGCACAGAACTTGTCGAGCAGGCAATCGCCGCATACCTCGCATGTGAAGACCAGGGTGTATCCGATAATGCAATGAATACATTTAAACAGAATCTCAAAAATCTTGAGTATAACGATCATCGCACATATCTCGGAGACAAGGTTGTTGGCAACCCTCTTGATGCAGTAAAAGCTTACAACCAACTGGTTGTTATGTACATGTTAAGTTAAAGAAAAAAGAAACAGTCTAGGTTCCCCTAGGCTGTTTCTTTTTTACCTTCTATTTCTTCTACTTTATCTTCTAATGCTTTTGCTTTGTTTTCCATTTGTCCACTGACCAATAATATTTCTTCATTTAATAAAAGCATTATCTTATATAAATCTTCATCATCAACAGTTGGAATTATTTCTTCATTCTCTTTTATTCTGTTATAAAGATTCATTATTCTTTCTTTTTCTTTTCTTATTCTCTCTTGTTTCTCTTCGTCTGTTTCTTTTTTAATTCTTAGCTCATTTTTAGAAAAAAGAGCTTTTATTTTATTTTTTATTTTAGTAACGATATTATCTTTATATTCTACCATACTAATATTTTTCATTCGTTTATTCTCCTAACATATCCCTAATTTCATTGTTAAGTTCTTCTCTCTTTTCTCTATTCTTAGCTATTTCTAATTCGCATTGTTCTACACTTAAAGCTTGAGCAGATGCTTCTAATTCTTCTATTTCTCTTTTCATATCCTTTAAAGTTTTTATTTGTTTCATTACAATCGTAGAAATTGAACCTGTCATCTTACCAGCTATAGCTTGGTCTACTTCCGCTCTTATTTCTACAACTTTACTTCTTAATTCTTCTACTCTTTTTTGTTCTGCTTTGGCTTTATCTAGAGCTGCTTGTAATCCTTCATACGCAGCATCTAATTCTTCCATCTCTTTGAAAACAACATCCATTGTTCTCTCTGTTGGAGTACTTCCTTCTTCTACTGGTTCATCTACTATTGCCGTATCTTCACCGTCTAACACTTCTGGACTTGAATTTGTTTCTTCCACTCCCACTTCACCAGCTGGTTCAACAATATCCATGTCATCTACTACTGGAGTAGGTTCTCCTTCGTCAGGTTCTTCCGATGCCATTGCTCCTTTTTCTACACTTGCTTTGCTTGTTTTATCTATTGTTTTAGATAATCTATCATAATATGTAGTACCTCTATGATAAACTCTACTTATTAACTTGCTTCCTGTTTGTCCCATTTCAACAAGTTGTCCTCTAGTCATTTCTTCTATATTAAGTTCTATGTCTTTATTAACTATTATTGTAGAACTACCATAAGCTGGTCTTGGTTCAGTTTCACCTTCAAGTTTTGGTTCATAGAATTTTTCAACAATAAAGATATTCATACTAGGAACATCTAAAACTACACTTCCTTCAAAAGCACCTAAACCTGTATAAGCATGTTCTATTTGATAATGCTCTTTTAAGTATTTTAATCTCTTATCTGGCGAAAGTTCTGCTATATATTCACGTTCATGTTCACTAGATACTTTTCTTTCTGAATCTGTTCTTCTTCTAGTTCCACCTTTTTTAGTTATTGCATCAAAATCTCCATCTAATAATTGTTGTGTATCTATAGGGCTAAAGTATGTTAAGAATGCGTCAATAGATTTTTCTTTAGCAGATACAGTAGCAAGTGCTGCTTCTAATTCTTCTCTTTCAGCCTCTGTTAAATCTTGTCCCATATTAGCTTTACAATCTAGTTCACCTATTCTAGCTTTATGGTACACAGTATCTGTTTCATCTCTACCCATTTTTCTAATAAATTTTTCTTTTTTATTTCTTCCATTCTCAACAATTACTTCATAATATCTTTGAGCTTTAGCATAATTACCTTGTTCTTGATAATGTCTTGCTAGTTTTAATATCTTATCTCTATGTTTAACAAGCGTAACATTTATATCTACTTTTTCTATATATCTTTCTATTCCTTCTATTGTATCTAAGTCTTCTTGTTGTTCATAGCTTTTAGCTTCATCATATTCTTTGTCTAAAAGTGCATTGCTTAACACTCTTTTAACTACAGGATTAACCGCTGCTAATTCATCTACAAAACTAGAATCTAGCAAATCTTCATAAGGAACATTTGCTCTTAAATATTCTTGTAACTCGCTTGGACGCGTTAGTTTTTTTATCTCTTTTAATATCTTACTTTTTTGTGAATCTGATTCCATACTTTCACCTCATAAAATGATTATATAATATACATTATGTTATTGCAATATTTTTTATTTTAACCTTACTACTGTTGCAAAGCAGCCATAATCTTCCTCTTTATGCATTGTTTTATATCTAAACGAATAAAAATCTTTATTATTACAACAAGTACATATATCTGCAAAATGTATATTTGTCTCTTTTACTCCCTCTTTAACAAAATCTTTTGTTATTACATACTTAAGATTAATGTGAAATCTCTTAGGATTTTCTTTTTCGTAATATATGTAATTTTCTTCGTCTAACCATATATTAGTAAAGTTTTGTTTGAAAGATTCTTCTTCACTAGAGAAACAACAATCTTTAACTGCTGGTCCTACACAAACAATTACATCTTCTGCATTTGTTCCAAACTGCTCTTTAAGTTTATTTAATGCTACTAGATATATTCTTTTAATTGTTCCCTTCCATCCACTATGTACATTTGCTACTACATTATGTACTGGATCATATATAACTATTGGGTTGCAATCTGCTGTTGTTACAAGGGTAGCTAATTTATTAGAGTCTGTTATATATCCATCTACTTCATATTCCTTTAACTTAGGATAAGTAAACTCATCCATATTGTTTTCATTTATATATATAACATTATCTGTATGAGCTTGTGAGCCTTTGCATATGTGTTCTAAATCTGTATCTATTACCTTTCCTATTCTAGATACATTCTCTAACACATTCTCTATTTTATCTGTTCCTGCTGCTCTTACATTTAATGAATTAAATACACCTTCACTTACTCCACCGTGCCTTAATGTAACTATTACATCTATTTTATCTTTATATTTTTCTAAAGCCTTAAATCTTAAATATTCTATTTTAGTTTCCTCATTCTTTATATGTTCTACTTCGTTATTTGTATAATTCTTAGACATACTCCACCTCTTAATAATTTATTAATATCTTACTAAAAAAATGTTATATTTGCAAATATTGTACAAATAATATTTTTGGTGATTTTATATGGATTATACAAAAATGGGGATGAATGAAAAAGAATATACAAAGTATGTAGAAAACAAAGCTGAAAAAAGCTCGCTACTAAAAAACTGCATTATTGCTTTTATTGTTGGTGGACTAATTTGCATAGTTGGTCAGATTATTACAGATATATCTATGTATTATGGTCTAGAGAAAAAAGTAGCTTCAACCGTGTCCACTATCTCTTTAATATTTATTGGTGCATTGCTTACTACACTTAAACTATACCAACCTTTAGGTAAATTTGCAGGTGCTGGTTCTATTGTTCCAATAACGGGTTTCTCTAACTCTATTGTGTCTCCTGCAATAGAATACAAATCTGAAGGATTAGTTCTAGGTATTGGTGCTAATATGTTTAAGGTAGCAGGTCCAGTACTTGTTTATGGTGTATGTGCATCTGTTGTGTATGGATTAATATATTACATGACACAAATATTCTTTTAGGAGGTAGATAATTATATGAAAATTGGAAAACATACAATTGTTTTTGAAAATACTCCGATAATTATATCTTGTGGTTCTGCTGTTGGTCCAAAAGAAAAAGAAGGCCCTCTTTCTCCCTACTTTGATACCACTGTTGATGATGTGTACTTTGGAGAAAAAACTTTTGAAAAAGCAGAATCTAAATTTATGGCTGAAGCTATAGATATTGCTATAAAAAAAGCTGGTATGAATAAAAATAAAATAGACTATATGTTTGCAGGAGATTTGTTAAACCAATGTATTTCTTCTGGATATACCGCAAGAAACTTAAGCATTCCATTCTTTGGGTTATATGGAGCATGCTCTACATTTGCCGAAGCAAATATACTAGCCGCATCTTTTGTAAACGCTGGATATGCATATAACAGTGTTGCATCTGCCTCATCACACTTTTGTGCATCAGAAAGGCAATTTAGATTACCACTCGAGCAAGGTACACAAATGACTCCAAATAGCCAATGGACAGTCACAGGTAGTGGCGCTACTTTAATAGCTAAAGCAGATGAAAATAACATTAAGGAATATCCACATATTTCTATGGCTACTCCAGGTAAAGTAATAGATTTAGGCATTAAAGATATAGCAAACATGGGCGCTGCTATGATGCCTGCTGCTTTTGATACTATTATTACCCACCTTGAAGATACAAAACGTACTCCAGATTACTATGATTTAATAGTTACTGGAGATTTAGGAAAACTTGGTTCAGAGCTTTTAATAGAACAACTTAAAGAATATGGTTATGACATATCTAAACAACATATGGATTGTGGCGTTAAAATATTTGATACAGAGACGCAAGATGTTGGAGTCGGTGGAAGTGGCTGTGGCTGCTCGGCTTCTGTATTTACTGCATACATTTATCCACTACTTAAGAAAAGACAAATTAACAAAGTGTTATTTATTGCAACAGGTGCACTTATGAGCCCCGTATCTTTAGGTCAAGGTGAATCTATTCCTGGTATCGCCCACGCTTTAGTTATTGAAAACTTGGAGGTGTAACATGGAAATATTTTTAACATACCTTAATGTATTTATTACTGGCGGCATAATATGTACTATTGGTCAAATACTTATAGACAAAACAAAACTTACGCCTGCAAGAATTCTAGTATTATTTGTTGTACTGGGTGTTATTCTAACAGGGCTTGGAATATACAAACCAATAGTAGACTTTGGTGGTTCTGGCGCTACTGTCCCTATTAGTGGATTTGGCTATGCTTTAGCTAATGGCGTTAGAGAGGAAATAGATAAAAATGGTCTTTTAGGTATATTTACTGGTGGTATAACCGCCACTTCTGCTGGCATAACTGCCGCTATAATTTTTGGATATTTAGGAGCATTAATTTCTAAATCAAATATTAAGAAATAGCGTTGCATATTTTTCTCCTTTTAATATATAATACAGTTAAATTTATAATTAATTTCCTGTTTTAATAAACAGAAAGGAGGATTTATATGGAACCCCGACTGATTGACCTGCACGTGCATAGCAAACATTCCGATGGCAATTCTTCGCTTCAACAAATAGCCCAAATGTCTAAAGAAAATAACGTGGGAGTTATTTCTCTTACAGAACATTACACTTTAGCATCACTTACAAAATTCCGTAGAATCGTTGGCAAAAGTATGGAAGTTATTCCAGGTGTTGAGCTTAGTTCTTCCCTGCTGCAACATGGACTTAGCAAAAAACATGTTTGTCACGTAATTTCGTATTTCTCTACTACTAAAATTTATAGCGTATTTGACGAATATGAATTAAGCAGAAAGAAATGCGTAAAAAAGACATTGGAACTTCTTAAAAAAGAAGGTATTAACCTCTCTTATACCAAAGTTTTGGAATGTGCAAGAAATCCCGAAAGCGTTGGACGTTTCGATATAGCAATTGCTCTTCATCGGCACGGCTATGCAAAGACTCCTTCTCAGGCTTATACAGAATTCTTTGATACTTCTTCTCATATCTATGTAGATAGAGAAAAGATGGAAATAGATAAACTCATTAAATCTTTAATTAACTGCGGTGGCGTACCTATTCTTGCTCACCCTAAGACATTAAGACTTAACGAGTCAGATTTTAGAGAATTCGTAATACTGCTTAAGAGCTACGGTCTTCAAGGAATGGAAGTGTATAACCCGCACAACTCTGATGAAAGACGCAATTTCTACCTTGAACTTTGTAATGAGTTTGACCTTGTTCCTACTGTTGGTTCAGACTTTCATGGAAGATCTCAAGATAACGTAGAAATTGGTCTTGGCATGGAAAACAACCTTTGTATTTCAGACTATGACATTGTTCGTAATTTGAAAGAACGCAAGCACAAATTATTTGACTAGAGTTAACAGCTCTAGTCTTTTTTATACTTTCTTAATATAATTAAATCATACAAAACTTATGCCATGTTTACATAAGTTGAATTTTTGGTCAATCTGTGGTATAATAGTTCGGTCAGATAAAAATTTGACCAAAAATTATTATTGGAGGTATAACGTATGGAAAATTGTACGAATATTACTGTTCGTGATCTTTTCGACACTGAACAGTATCTTGCAAGAGACTTGCTTGAAAACAAAACATACCCTTGGGAAGTTCTTCCTAAGATTGAAGAGTTTATCTTAAAACTCGGTCCTACTCTTGATAAAGAAGAGTATGATCTCATTTCTGGTGCTGACGGCAAAAACAATGTTTGGATTGCAAAAGACGTAAAAGTTGCAACAGATGCACACCTTTATGGTCCTCTTATTGTAGACCATGGTACCGAAATTCGTCATGGAGCTTTTATCCGCGGCAAGGTAATTATCGGAAAGAACTGTGTTATCGGTAATTCTACCGAAATCAAAAATGCAGTTATTATGGATAATGCACAGCTTCCCCACTACAACTATATCGGGGATTCCATTGTAGGCAACTACGCTCACCTTGGTGCTGGTGCTATTATTTCAAATCTTAAGAGCACTAAAACACCTGTTGTAATCGGCGGCGAATTTGCAACTGGACTTCGTAAAGTTGGTGCTTTCCTTGGCGACCATGCAGAAGTTGGATGTAATTCTGTCTTGAATCCTGGTACTGTTATCGGAAAGGACTCTATTGTATATCCTGTTTCCTGCATCCGCGGTATCATTCCGCCCAACTGTATCGTAAGCACAAAAATTACTATCATTGAGAGGGAGAAAAAATAATGAGAAGACTCTTTGGCACCGATGGTATCAGAGGCATCGCAAATAAAACTCTGACCGCCGACCTTGCATATAAGGTTGGCCTTGCAACAGCAAAACTCATCACCAGTAACCATTTCCGTGATGTAAAAAATTCTCCTTTTGGAGATGACAAACCCGTTGTTCTTATCGGTACGGATACCAGACCTTCTAAGGATATGATTGTTTCTGCAATCACTTCTGGTCTTACTGCCGGCGGAGTTAACATTGTGCCGGTTGGCATACTCCCCACTCCTGCAATTGCATATCTTACCAAGCATTATGCATTTGTAGCTTTGGGCATTATGATAACCGCATCGCATAACCCCAAGGAATACAACGGTATCAAAATCATCGGACCTGATGGTTACAAGCTTCCCGACCAGCTCGAGGAACAAATCGAGGATTTGATTTCCAAAATCGAACCTGATACTGTAGCAGAATACTACGCAGAAAGCTGCGGCAAAATCATCACAGACTATGCTGTATTGGCATCGAATGACTACTTTGCATCTCTTATGCAGTTTATGTATAAACCCATAAGAATTGCAGTAGATTGTTCCAACGGTTCTGCTTCTACCTGCTACCCCATCTTCAAGTCCTTAGGTCTTTCTGTTCGCGAATACAATGTTGAGAAAGACGGTGAACACATCAATGAGGGCTGCGGCTCCATGCATCTTGAATTTCTTCAGGATATAATCAAAAACTCTGGTCTTGCCTTCGACTGCGGTATCGCATTTGATGGCGATGCAGACAGATGTCTCATGATTGATGAAACCGGCGAAATCGTAGATGGCGACCACATTCTTGCTATCGTTGGAGGATTCCTTAAGGATCTTGGTCTTCTTAAGAACAATCTCATCGTTGGTACAGTAATGTCCAACTTGGGACTTGTAAAGTTCTGCGAGGAAAAGGGCATCAAGTTCCTTTCCACCAAGGTTGGCGACAAGTACGTTCTTGAGGAGATGATTACCAACAACGGTTCTCTTGGCGGCGAACAATCTGGTCACATTATCTTCAAAGAGTATGCAACTACTGGTGACGGTATCCTTACCGCACTCATGGTTCTTAACATCATGGATAAAACCGGCAAGAAACTCTCTGAACTTAAGAATCAGATGTTCAAATACCCTCAAGTATCCACACAAATCACAGCAACGCCTGAACAAAAGAATGCATTTATTGCAAACAATTCTTTGAGACAGCGTATCAACGATTTGGTATACGAAACCTTGGGTAACGACGGTCGTTCTGTTGTTCGTCCTTCCGGTACTGAGAACTATATTCGTATCATGGTTGAAGGCAAAGACTACGAGACCATCGCAAAACTTCGCGATGATATCCAGGCTTTGATTCTCGCAAGTCTTAACTAAGACTGAAAGATAAAGCCAAACAAAAAAATAAGGAGTAAATGTTAAACATTTACTCCTTATTTTTATGATATTAGCCAAGAACTATAGCAGCTATATATTCTATTCCATATTACCTACAATTTACTAATACAAATTGTAATTTGTTGTTCTTTTTTTTATTTTATTCCTTAATTTTTTAATAAAAATATTTAATTGTAAATATTGTACCTTTATTCTTTTCAGACTCAACACTTATTCTTCCATTATCTTTTTCTATAATTGCTTTTGCCAAAGCTAATCCAATTCCAACACTATCCTTTGTTGATTCTTTCCCTTTATAAAATCTTTTAAATATATTCAAAGTATCTTCTTTATCCATACCTTTACCATAATCAGTTATTTTAATTTGTGAATATATGTTATTATCTTCGCATTCTAATAACACTTTATTTCCATTATTAGAATATTCTACCGCATTCTTTAAAATATTAGTT
>JAZTYX010000050.1:0-20084 GCA_045637095.1 Clostridia bacterium
TTAAGGAAGAAGATACCTTCCTTGTCGTTAAGTTCTTCAGGAGTTACTGTATATTCAGCAGAGATTTCATACTTCTCACCGCCGATTGTTACGCTGTCTGTCTTGTAAGAATCAACAGAACCTGTAACAGTCTTGGAAGATGCATAAAGAACTACAAGGCTTGAATCATAGAAATCAGTAACGATAGAAACTGTGTCGTTAGCTGCAAGGTCGTTTACAGTAGCGATTGCACCGTCTTTGTAAACGATGTAGAGAACGTCTTCATCCTCTGTGTCGATAGCATCGATAGAACCTGTGTATGTTGTGAAGTCGATAACGCCGTCCATAGCTTCAACTTCTTCGATAACTGCTTCTTCGTCAAATACTACAACCTGGATAACGTCAATCTTATCATTAGCATCGTTGCTGATGAATGTGATTGTACCGCCGTTACCTTCCAATTCAGCAACAAGGTCTTCTGTATTGTATGCAGTTTCAAGATCTGCTGCACCATAGTTTACAGAAACAGCAACTACATCGTCAAGGTCGATTTCAGTAGCCTTTGTAGCGCCAACCTTTTTGTAGTAGATAGCACCGTCTACATCAGCGTCTGCATGAGTACCAGCGAGCTGTGTAGCACTGATTGTAAGAGATGTGTTTGCACCCTGCTTTTCAGCAATAGCGTAAACCATACGGTCGCCTGTTACTTCGTCTTCATCTTCGCCAACGTAAGCGATTACTTTCTTACCAGCGAGAGTGTTAGCCTCGGGAACGAGTGAGCAGTTGATTTCTTCTGTAAGAACTTCATCAATTGCTTCGAGCTTACCATAGTTGTACTCTTTGCAAACTGCACCTGTAAGCTTCATCATCTGATCAGCATCTTCTGTGTAGCCGTTCTGAGCGTAGTCAGCAACGGGAACCTGGCTTACGATACCTTCCCACTTCTGTACTTCGAGGTACTTAGAAAGGATTGTATCGTCTGTCTTTGAATACTCATCCTTGTCGCCTGTTGTTGTCCAGGTATCCTGGTCCATAAGACGAACTTCGAGAGAGTTGTAAACAAGAACAGCGATTGTAGAACGAGCAGCAGCAGAACCAACTGTGCCGTTAGCGTTCTTTGTGATGCCTTCGCCAGAAGCGATTGCAAGGTAACCCTGTGACCAGCCACCCTTAGCCTGAGCTGCAAGCTCATAACCAAGTGCAACAACGATCATCTTAATAGCTTCTTCGTAAGCAACTGTGTTCTCAGGACGGTATGTTCCATCGGGATAACCGTTGATGATCTGCTGTGCATGAGCTACATTGATGTAGCCAGATGCCCAGTGGTCACCAGCAACGTCTGAGAATGCTGTTGTACCAACGCTAGATTCTGCCTGATCACCATAACCGAGTACACGGCAGATGATAGCAGCCATCTGAGCTCTTGTAACTGTTTCGTCAGGTCTGAAAGTACCATCTTCAAAACCGGTAAGGATACCGAGGTTTGAAAGGATACCAACAGCTTCAGAAACTTTTGTTCCTGCTGTTACGTCTGTGTAAGCAAAGGATGTAAGACCCATGCTAAGAACCATAGCGAATGCAAGAACAACTGCGAGTGTCTTCTTGAGATTCTTCATAATCTCTTCCTCCTATAAAATAAATTTATTTTTTGAAAGAGTTCGTTTTTTACTTTCGGCGCCCTCTTTCAAATCACCAAAAGTTACAGTATTGGGGAGAGTCCCCATTTACTATACTCGAATTATACCACCCATTTTTTGAAACCTCAATAGGTCTTTTTCATCTGTAACCAAACTGTAATCTTTTGTAATATTTCTTTTACATTGTGTCATTTTTTGTAATATTGCACGATAAAAATATGTTTTGGTACGAGTTTCTTCCTATTATATATAATATTTACGCACCTTTACCAAGCATTACATCCACACGGCGGATTGAGCCATTGCGGATAAATTCTATCTGCACTGTCTCGCCGCCTTGCCTTTTATAAAGCTCCTCCCTAAGGGTCAGCATAGTATCTACCTCGACACCGCTAAGGGCAGTAATTATATCGCCGTAACGTATTCCGGCGGCAAATGCGGGCCCCTCAATATCAAGCTTTGCCACAAAGAGCCCCTGTTCAATGTCGTCACTTTCCCCAAGATATCTTGCCGCCGCAGGAGTATAGGCATACAGCCCGAGATAAGGCGTTCTGAACTGACCCACGCTTTTTAACCTTTCAATAATCGGCACGCACACGTTTACAGGCACGGCAAAGCCCATACCCTCGGCACTTGTTACCTTAATGGTGTTAATTCCCACAACCTCGCCCTTTTCATTTAAAAGGGGACCGCCGCTGTTACCGGGGTTAATAGAGGCATCCGTCTGGATAAGGTCCTCCATATAGGCTGTTTCCCCGTTGTCGTTTTCAATACTGATGCTTCTGCCCAAAGCACTGACAATCCCCGCCGTAACCGTCCGCTGAAACTGCATACTGAGGGGGTTGCCGATGGCAATAACGCTTTCCCCGACACGGAGAGCTTTTGCATCGCCCAGTTTAGAATAGGAATATCCTCTTCCGTCAATTTTTACAATGGCGAGGTCGAGGGCACTGTCGCTCCAAACGGTTTTACCCTCGATGGTGTCGCCGTTATGGAGAGTGACCACAATTCTTTCGGGACGTGCCCCGATTACGTGGTGATTGGTTATAATATATCCGTCATCAGTTGCAAGGACGCCGCTCCCCATATACCACTCGTTTTTTCCTGCTGTGCCTTTTGACCCATCGGCACTGGATATTCCCACCACGCATTTTAATGCTTTCTCCAACATATCCTCACGCACAGGCACGGTGGCAGGCAATAATTCGTCATTGTCCCCGCTTTTCACCGAGAGCCGTGTATTTATGTCGTTATCTTCCTCGGGAGGGGTGTTAGTAAGAGTAAATATACCATATACACCAATAATCAGTGACAATATTACAAAAACGGCAAGAAGTATAAGCGATGTTTTTTTAATTATTCCTTAGTTACTTTCTTCTCTTTCTTTAATACGAATATATTCTTAAAGTACCCTGACTTAAACATTGTAGAGAAAACATTTTTGAATATTATCATAAGAACTGGTCCTATAATTAATCCTGCTAACCCTAATATCTTAAATCCTAGATACATGCATAGTAGTGTTATAAACGGATGTGTTCCTAAATTATTACTTACTACTTTTGGCTCTATTAGTTGTCTTACTATTGTCATTATAAAATAAAGAATTACTAATGAAATTCCAAAACCTAATTCTCCAGTTACTGCTGAATATATTGCCCAAGGTAACAACAATGCGCTTATTCCTAATATTGGTAATGCATCTATTAATGCTCCCATTATTGCAATAGTTAATGGATAATCTACTTTTAGTATTACAAATGCTATTAACAATTCTACAAAAGTTACTGTTATTAATATAAGTAATGCTTTTAAGTATTTTGTTAAAGATATAAAACATTTTGCTATTACATCTGTTATCTTTTTTACCCAACTATTAGGTAATACATCTGTCATAAATTTTGTTATTGTTCTTCTATCTATTACTAAGAACAACGTCGCAAGAAATGTTACTATTATATATATTAATATATTAGGTATAAATATTATAAAGTTTATCACTGTGTTTGCTAGTTTTGTTGTAAGTGTTGCTAATTTAGATAATATATTTAACCCTATATTATATAATGATTCAGATACACCAGATGGCGTTCTATCTAACATTTCTGTTATTGATGTATATATTGTTTTATATTCTATTTTTAAGTTTTCGTATATATTAGGAATTTTTGCACTTAAAGCTATTGCTTCATTAACTAATGAAGTTATTGCTAATGCAATTATCCCTGCTATTAGTAGAAAAGTTATAGCTACTGCAATAGTACCAACAATTTTTCTTGAAATTTTTAATTTTGTAACTACCGCATTAACTGGTTTCTCTAATAAAAATGCTAATGCTATACCTATTGCAAAAGGCCAAAAATATATACCTAAATATATTACGCCAAATACTGCAACAACTACTCCAGCAAGTGCTAATAGTTTTATCCCTGTCTTCTTGTAATCTAACATGTCTCCACCTCTTTTTAAGATTATATATTTAATGTTTTATATTGTCAATTAAGTTGATATTATTAGCCATAATCTTACATAAATCTTAAAAGCATGTATAAATAAAAAACTCTCAAGAAATCTTGAGAGTTTTTATTTAGTTACATTCTATTATTCATAGTCTGTAGCAGCTCTGTCATCAGCATCATAAAGGATTACTGTTCCTTTAATCTTCTTGTAAAGATCGTTTGATAATGACCATTGACCGTCTTCTAAACGAATAGATGTTGCTGCTGTAAATGTTGCTGTGTATCCAAAATTCTTAAATCCTAGATATCCTTCATAATCCCATTGAGAAGTATTTGCTGCATCTATTGTTTTTAATAAGTCTTCAGTTTTACGATTTGCACTTATTTCTGATGTTGTCTTTGTAGCTGCGCCGTAAGATAAGCTTATAGGTGTAGAGTTCTTTCCATATGTTCCTGCTTTTGCTGTTATATCAAATATAACTCCTATGTAACCATTCTTTAATGGTTTGTTTATGTCATAATTTCCATTTGCATCTACTGCTACTGCAATAGTTGAGTTTGGAAGTTTATACTCACCATAGTATGTTATTATTGTTCCGTTGTTAGCTGTATTAGCTGTATCGTATGATTGATATACAGTTGCCATCTCATGTGTTAATCTAATCTTTCTTAGATTTCCAAGTACCTCTTCATCTTTAGATAAAGTTATTTTTTCTTTATCTGTTATGTATCTGTACGGATCGTTTGGAGTGAATTTTAATTCGTATCCTCCGCCGTTTGTTTCATCGATTCTTACATATTTACCTGCTGCATTCTTATAGAATAAGTAGATTCCGCCTTTTCCTTCTTCTAAGAATGTTTTACCATCTTTAGATATGAAGTAGAATTTAGTTTTAATATCTACATATTTATTTGTTAATGGTTTACCATCTGCATCATAGTATGCACCTGTTACTTTCATATCATAGCTGAATGAATATCCAAGTTTTGGTGCTTTTACATATGTCTTATCTGTATTCTTGTAAGGTCCTAATGGTAATGTTCTAACTGGATCTTTTCCAAGTTCTGCAGTTGTTCTTGCAACTGTCTTAGTTGGATCTAAATTAGAGTATACCCACTTTCTTATACCAGAATAGTATAAGTCTCCTGTATGAGCATTTACTACTGAGTTTTTATTTTCTCTAAATACATTTTTCCATGAAACGTCTTTTAAGTCTGTAATTCTAAAGTCATATAATTTATTTAGAACTACTAATTCGTATTTTCTATCTGCGAAATAGCTTGGCATATCTGTTTCAGCGCCTGTTGTGATTTTATCTGTACAGATATTCTTTACAGTTGCTTTTACAGTTGCTCTATTTTGTAACATGTCTACTAATAAATCATATTTATTTCCGTAATATCCAGATAATGAACGTCCGTATGAATCTACAAGATTTGTAGCATTATATGCGTATGCTCTTACTGTATATGAACGATTTTCTTCTGCTGCATTTATTGTATCATCTGTTACATCAGAATATACTGTCGCCTTAATTTGTGTGCTTGTTGTTCCGCTAGTTATTGGTCCTATCCATGTACCAGCTTTTATTACATCTTTCTTTTTATTACTTAAGTTTGTACTTATTGAACCTGTTGATGTTACCCATCCTCTTTCAGTTCCATTTCTGTATATAGAAGCTGTTGTTATATCAAAGTCAAATTTGATATAGTAGCCTGCTGCATACTTCTTAGCATCTGTTAAAGAGCTATATGGTTTAATTGTACTTTCTACTTTGTTACCAAATGTTACTGTGAATGGTACTCCAAGTTGTATTATTTGTACTGAGCTGCTTGTTATATTTGATTGATCCACTAATTGATATGAATCAGATTGTAATGTAGCTGATGCAGCTATTGGTGTATAAATATTTACCTTTCTTGCAGTTTGTGTAATTAGACCATCATAATCTAATTTGAATTCACCATCTGTTAATTCTTGTTTGTTGTCTATGAATTTTGAATAGTAAACGTCGTCTACTACACTTTTTACTGTTGAATCATATAGTAATGTATCTTTCTTGATTAATACAGATGTTCTATATTTAGCTTCAGCAGATATTGTTCTTACTCCGTTAGGAACCGTGTTAGCTATGCCGTATTCTGAATAATCTGATTCTGTTACTTTTGTACCTATTCCATTATATGCTTTTTGATAGAATAATGGTTGTGGTGTTTCAAGTTCTGTTGTTGTATCTATAGCTTCAGATAATTTTAGCTTTTTAGTTGCTGTAAGTTTGTTAGGATCGTTTAGGTTTTCTCCACCAATCTTAATGTGCATATTACTTACCTTAAATGTAATATCTATGCCCATTGTTGTTGCAACTTCTTTCTTTTCTTTAGTTGAAACTAATACACTCAAGTCTGATGTTAAAGCTTTTTTATCTTTTATTGATGCAAATATATCATATTGTGCTTTGTATGAATCATAATATGTATTTAATGTATTTTGATAATTTTGCGCTTTAGTTAATTTAGCTTGAGCTGAATTTATTGCATTTAATGCTTTTTCAGCAGATTTCTTACGATGATTATATTCAACTTCACATAGTTCTTTCCATGCTAGTTTAACAACTACATTAGCTTCCTTAAATAAGTTGAATTCCTTATTTGCAAGGTCTAGTCTAGATTCTGCTGTATTTAATTCTCTTGTTAAACCTGGTATTAAACCGTTTAATCTTGCTCTTTCTGCTTGTGCAGTTCTTATTGCATTTTGAGCATTTGTTATGTTTGTTCTGTTTGTTGCTATCTCGTTATTCCATCTTGTTATATCTGCTCTAGCACTTGCGATAGCTTCTATTGTATCATCAATGTCATCTTCTTTATTAGAGATTTGAGTTGTTTTTGTACTAATTAAGTTTGTATATGCATCAATAGTAGCTTGAGCATTTGATATATTTGTTGCTAAATTACTAATTTTTGTATCTTGTGCAGATATTAAATCTTCATTTGCTTGATAATTACTATTTGCTGTTGTTAAAGCTGCCTCTGCTTCTCTTAATGCTTCTCTTGCACCGTTACATAAAGTTTCATCACCATCATCAACACAATATCTAGTAATATTGCTATTAGCATTTCTAATTGCATTATTTGCTGCTGCTATTGCAGTATTAAGTGATGTTCTATTTGATACATAACCTGATCTTATTGATTCCTCAGTAGATTTTTGGCTTTCATAATTAGCTTTTGTTGTATACCAAGGAGAACGTTCATTTATATATTGTTGTTTTGCTGCTTTTAATGCGGCTAATTCTGATTCTTGATTTGATTGTTGTGTTTGTAGATTTGGTATTGTTGTATATGTAGCTGTATGTATCCAACTTTCACGGTTTGATATATTTCTGTTGTATGTTGTTATATTGTTGTTATATGTTGTTATATTGTTATTTTGTGTTGTTACACCATTACGAGCATTGTTCAATGCATTTTGTGCTTCATTTCTAGCATTTGTAGCCCATGTTATAGCCGCTGCGAGCACACTGCTTTGATTTAATGCATTTTCATAATCTGCAACTGCAGCTTCATATTGTTGTTTTTTGTCTTCAAGTTTTCTTAATGTATATTCATGTACTTTTTCAAGATTTGCAAGTGTCTTTGCTGCATCATCTACATCTTTTTGTGCTTTTTGCTTGTCCTTAGCATTTACCTTTCCGTCACCATTAGCATCTACTCTTGCCATTTGAGTTTCTGTTAAGAATGTATGACTTAAAGATACATCTGTAGGATTTTCTGCACTCACATTACCTTTATTGTCTTTGATTTGTACTGATGCGTAATTCTTCCAATTTGTAATATTATCATAATCTGAAGTGTCTATTGTCTTTATAGCTTTTGCTGATATTGAAGGATTTGATGTGTTAAAGTTGTATTCTTTCTTATCGTTTGACCAATTAAAGATTGGTGTTCCGTTTGTTGATGACCACTTTTCACTAGCATCAAATACTGTTACTTTTTGTAATGTATCTACTACTAATTCATCTACTCTAAAGTAGCTAAATGAATATTTAACGTTATCTATATTTATTGTAGTTTTTTCATTACCACATGAGTAGTTTAATGTGATGTCTACATCATGTTTGTTGTTTTTCTTATCTATATATTCTAGGTTTATTGCAGATGCCATTACTTTAGATAGCTCTGTTAAACCTGCTTTTGCTTTTACACCAGATGGTACTGATAATACAGTATTACCTTCTTCGTTATAACAATTTCCTTCATCTGTTGAATTAGATTTGAAGTAATATTTCATTGATATAAACTTATCTGGTATTGCTGCTTCTTGTTTATCTTTATTGTAATAATAGAAGTTAACTTGTTTTGTTCCTGGTTCTATTAATACGCCTAAGATTGTATCGAATGGTTTGTACCAATCTTTTCTTGGTGAAACTGTTCTTCCATACAGGCTCTCTAGTGTTACATATGAATTGTATTTTTGATATCCTATATATTTAACACCTTCCCAAATATATTTTAGAGTAAATCTTTCATCTAACAAGTCTAGTGATGTTCTTACTAGTATTGTTTTTCCAGATTGTCTATAATATCTTTCTTGGATGTATCCTATTACTTCTTCGTTATCTCCCATAGAATCAAACGGTGGTTTTATTGCAGATATTGGATCTGTAAATAGTGCACCCATAAAAGCTGTATCGTTTGCTTTTATGTTTTGTTTTGCTGCTGGAAGTACTTTGTTGTTTACATCTACAAATAAATGGTTTACATATACTATTTCTGGTTTCTTTGTATAATAGAAGTCTATAACTACCCATTCCGCTTCGCTTTCTGCTACTAGACCGTCTATTTCTACTGTAGTACCATCATATATCCTTCCATATGCTGAAGTTAAATTTACATTATATACCGCTTCTTCTAAAGAATTACCGCCGGCTGCATTGTATCCTATCGCTACATGTTTTTCTGTACCTGGATATTCATTTGCAACTTTCTTCATGTATTGATATACATCTATAGTTCCTTCATACATTTCTATTTCCCCATCTAAAATTTCTGTTGGATAAATAGTTGTATATTCACCATTAAAGTCATCCTTTATTTGTAATTCAGGATTTATTGCGCTTAAAAATGTTGCATTACTTAATGATGATGAGTTTACGGCTGTGTTTTCTCCAATACTTATATGTCTAATATATAAATTTCTCTTAGCTTTTCTTGGTATTGTTATTGCATTATCAAAAGCATTTAATGCAGCTCTTGTTGCATCTTCAGCTGTACCTACTACATCTGTTGGCCAGAATTCTCTTGTATAACCACGTTTTTGATATTGGCTAAAGAATTCTGCTGCTGTTCTTGATAATTCATATCCACCATCATCGTATTGTGCACCAGATATTACTATATCTGATATATATAATGATGTTTGACTTTCAGAAAACCCATTATCTTTTAATGCTTTTCTTAATTCTAATAAATCATCATGATAAATTACACGTTCTTCTATATAGAAATATTCAGTATCTAGTGTGCCTGCTTCTCCTCTATATGCCTCTACTATTGCATATCTATATACTAATCTGTTTTTTGGTTGAACTGTGCTTATATTCCACTTAGTACCAAATGGAACTTGTTTTATAGCACCTTTATTACTATATACTTCATATATTAATGAAGGTATTGATTCAAGAACTTCATCATCGCCTAATAACTCAGGTTTAACAATTTTACTAGAAACATGGTTAAAATAATTTAACGCATTAGTAATTGTGTTAGATATTGGTATTACTACTCCATAGTCATCATGAGATATCATTGTTGCTGCTGCTGTTCCTTCAGTAGCTATAGGATATACACCTTGTTGTTCTGTATGGAAAGAATAACCTATAGTTTGAAATTCTTTTGCACTTGGTTTATGAACACCGTTTGAATCTGGTTCTACCCATTTTGATGGATATACAACTGATTTATATGTAAATCCATAAATTGTTGAGCCATCTTCTGATGTAACATAACTTGATGCTTTTTCTTTTACATATTCTTCTATTTGTTCTGGAGTTGCTGTTGTATATTTTCTAAATACTAGATCTGGTTTACCATCTCCGTTAACATCTTTTCTCCATGAATAGTGGTGATCTGCTATAGCAAATACGCTATTTGTTCCTGCAAGGACTAATATAGAGAATATAGCTATGAATAATGTTAATATCTTACTTGTTTTCTTCATATATTACTCCTCCTTGAACTTTTTCTACTTTTACGCTATCTGTTTTAGCTACTAAACGTCTTGCTAGGCAATGTGGTTCTACATATAATGTTTTAGAGTTTAATGACATAGACATTGGAACATCTACATACATTATTATTTCTTTTCCATTATATTCTACATTATTTCCATAATCTCCAAATAAAAGATCTTTGTTTGTTGTAGAATTTAGAACTTCGATTGTTAATTTTGCTCTTACGTTATATCTTTCACCAGAATAATATAACACTGGCAATAACATTTCTACTTTACCTTTTAATGCTATTTTGTTTTCTATAACATAATCTACATACATATCTACAGTATCTCTATTATAATCGTATATAGAATATCTATTTACATCGTTGTAGAATTTTGTTTCTGTTATAGTTTCATAATTTACATTTACTATCTTTTCTAAGTAGTTAGCAACAGTTTCATCTATTTGTCCATATAATTTGCCCATATCTTTGAACAATTCTTTTGGACTAATAAAGTCTTTTTCGTTTTCTACCATTAATGGCATTTCATATTCATTCTTTGCTACGCTACTTACTATATAAGGGAATTCTTTTTCGTTAGATGGTAAGCTTGCTTTATCTGTTACGATATACGCATCATTTTTTACTATGTTTCCATTTTCATCTAAGTATTTATCTTTGTAATAAACTGTTGCATATTTATTAGCAAGTTCAATTACAAGTTTATTTAATTCACCTTTTATAATCTTCTTATTATTTAGTGCTGAATCATTATTTTCAATAATTCCTAATGTTACAGCCATTGCAATATAATCCGCATCTGTTGCTGCAAATTTTTCTAATTTGTTTTTTGACATGTTTAATGTAGCTTTTTCTACATCAACTTCAACTGCTGTGTCTAGTATTCTCATTGCTGTTATAACTGCATTTATCTTTGTAGCATTTTTATTCTTATCTTCATCTAGAATTCTTAATGCTAAATTCATTTTACTTGCAGTTTGATACCAAACATCGTCTTCTGTCATCTCTTCTGTTTTATCTACCAACGCTAGTCTATCTAGTTTTGTAGTATTATTTAGAGAACCAATTAGAACTCTAAACATATCTATGTTAGATAACTTTTTGTATGCAGTAGCTTTTCCATTCGAATAAAATTCATTGTATCCATAATAATACATCTTATCCGTATATTCTTTATATCTTATTGTTTGTATTACACAATACGATACGATACAAAGAGCTACTAATACAAGCGCTAGTAAAACACCAGAGAATGCTGAAAATTTCGAATTCTTTTTTGTTTTAGCTGTCTTTGCTTTTTCATTGCTTTTAGCTTTTTTAACTTTTTCTTCGTTTTTCATATTTCCCCCTATGGTTTACAAATTGGACACGCATAATACCCTTGTGTCGCTGCTTGTGCCTTACTTTGATAATATGTAGGCACTACTGTATCTTTCGCCATGCTTATATAATATTCATATACAAGACACTTTGTAGATGCATGATATAGGTCATACTCTAGATAATACCTTTCATCCTTTACCGCACCTGGCGTTTCAGGTTCTTTTGTATCTTCTTCTAGAGCAGCACTAACATAATATTTTCTTGTTTCGGATAACTCCGCTGCACTATATGATTTATAGTTTAAGTATCTATTTCCTAATGATATCCCTTGAACTACTGAAATAATTCCTATACCATTCATCGTTTCAAACCATGCTGTGTCTGAATCTACTGCAAATGTGAATCTATAATCAATTCCTGTATGTCCAGCAAAATCATTATGATGATTTATAGCATATGAAATGTGTTTCATTCCAGTTTTAGCTATAATATCTCTTCTTTTTTCACTTAAATGTGATACTATTCTTTCTCTTAACTCACTTTCTTGATCAGATGCTAAATCTTCAGAATAAACTAATTCTTTATTATTCTCCATATCTGTTAAGTAAAAACCTTTACTTACTAACAAGTTTTTCTTTTCAGATGCTGCGTCAAAGCCTGATCTTTGGTAAATATTAAGATAAACATAGTCATCCATTGTATATGTTATTTCATAAATAACATTAGATAACATTTCAAGTAATCCTATATTTTCTACATCGGTTGCATTTATTATATCATATTTTTTCTCATGTGTTATAGGATCTACTTCTTGTTTTGCAATTACATATGTATATGTATATTTTACTTTTGGTTTTGTAACAAATTCTATTTTGCCACCCGAAGTATCTTCTAAAGAATGTATGTATATTCCATCATAATCTATTATTGCTATTACTGGAATAAACATTTTTAATCTCTCTAAAGCATTTACATTGTCTTTAACACCAAAATTGTTTGCTAAAGAATTGTAAAATGTTTTTATTGCTTGTTCTGGATTTATACTTACTTTTTTATCTACTATACCAGAATAACCATAATCTATATCCGAACCTTCGACTTGTTTCATTGCTGCCACAGCGTCTTTAGTTGCAGAATTTATTATCGCTTTATAATATATTTCATTCTTTTCTGATTTTATCATAAATGAAGTATTTACAAAAGCTATTATTACAATAGGGAGGAATATCGCAATAAAAACCATTGAATAATCTGTTAATTTCATTAATCGTATTCCCCTCCTATTCTACATTGATAGTATACAACCGCACTTGCTGGGCTTGTTTTTCCAAATCTATCTTTTATTGTTACATAAATTGCATATGTTACTCCATCACTAAATGAATAACCACAAGATACATCTGTAATTTCAGTATCTGTTGAATGAGTAACTGTATTTGTATTACTTCCAGCTACATATACTTTCAACTCTGTTCCTATAGCCCCTGCTACTGTTATACTGCCTGAGCCCGGTTCACCTATAGCTACTCCACCTTCGACACTCACTCCGTTTATTGCAACTATTTCAGGTGCGTCCGGTGTTCTTCTATTAATTCTAAACGTTGCTGTCTCTTCTGCATAATTTCCTGCATTATCATAAGTTCTTGCTATAATTGAATAGTATTCATCCGCCTCGTTAGTTCCGCTAACTGTAGCCGTTGTTCCTTCTGTTTCTGCTTGATGTGCTAGACCATCTAATGAAATTTCATATGTTGTTTTCCATACATCAGATTTAACTCCATCTTTTAATTGATCTACACCTGCTGTTATAGCTCCTGTTACAGTTCCGTTTGCCATATATATCGATGACTCGGTAAATCCTACTGTACCAGCAGTACTTAACGCGATTGATGGTGCCGTTGGCTCTTGAGTATCTATCTTAATTTCTATTTCAGATGTGGTAGAAAGTGCCGCGCCGTTATATGTAGTTAATATTATCTTTTTACCATCAGTATCTTCAGCTATATCCCAATTATCATATGATTCATGTACCCAGTTTCCTGAAGCATCTTTCTTTTGAATCTCAATTGTTACATAGCTTATTCCGCTTACATCGTCTTCTTCATTCTCATGAGAAATATATGCTGATGATGTATACCAATCGTTTTTACCTTGAACTGCATTTACAACTGCTGTTGCTGCTGTTGGTGCTGATGTATCAATTCTTACATATTCTTGATAAACTTCTTCATTACCAGCTTCATCTGTAGCAGTAACAGTTAATAATGTAACTCCATTTCTATTAAATGTTATTTGTGTTCCGCTTGGCATATCCTTAACTTCTACTGGTTCTTCTTCGTTAAATTGTGTAGTATACGAGAATTTTTCTATTCCTGAATCTCCTACGTCTCCATTTAATGTTACCGTTGCTACTACTTCAGATGAGAACCAAGTCGCTTCTTCTTCTTCAATTTCCCCTGCTTCGTTAGGTAATTTGAATTTTTCTTTTGTTCCAGATAATGAAATTATTGGTGCTTTTGGTGCATCTTCATCTATTTTTACTACATGTTCGTATGTAGCTGTTACTCCTGTAGTAGTTGATGTATATACTTTTATAGTATGAACTCCATTACCATGTAAAATTATATCTAATATATCTCCTGAAAATTCAGTCCTTGCTACTGGAGTTGGACCATCAACTTCATAATGTGAAGTTGGACTTTGCGTTACCGAACCAGTATAATGTACTGTTATTCTTGTTTCTACGTCAGTATGATACCATTCTGTATCATCATTTTTCTTTAAGCCGCTTATGTTTTCAAAAGTAACAACTGGTGGTTCACCTTTATCTATTTTAATTTCTCTTGTTACCATTGCAACATTTCCAGCTCTATCGTAATTCTTTATTGTAACTCTGCTTATTCCTGATTCTGTTAATGTAATTGGCCCTGTATATGTTTTTTCTGAACCAGTAGCGTTTGCACCTTCTATTAAATATGTAGTTTTATCAAAACCACTATGATCATCTGTTCCGGTTGCAACTTTTATTGTTACGTTAGATGTATACCATCCTCCCGCTGGTGCTGTTGGTATTGTTAACGCTGGCGTTGATGGATTCTTCTTGTCTACTTTTATTGTTTGATTTGGGAATGTATATGCATTTCCCGCATAATCTTCTGTTTTTAGCTTTACTGTAGTTTCTCCGTTTGTAGTTATATTAGCAGCCTCATCTAAGTCTGCAGGACCTAGAGTTTGCGCTCCTGACATTTCTACTGTTGTTCTCCATATTCCAGAAGCTACGCTTGTTACCGCTACGCCTTCACTTGTTGTTCTTGAAACCCCAGGAGTTTGTCCGGGATCAGACAACCTTGAAACTACAATTCCTACATCAGATATATACCAACCATTATTACCTTCCATACCATCTAATAATAGTCTTGGTGCGCTTGGTGCTAATGTGTCTCTATCTAAATAGAAAACTTCTTGGCTATATTTTTCTGGCATATCTTCTATCCATTTTTCATCTAGATATAGATATCTATTTCCTTCTAAAGCGTGTGAATTAGTATATTTAAGTTTTACTAGTATTGAATCTCCATCTATTGTTACACCATAATTATCTTGCATTTGTTTTGGTGTAAAGTATTCTAAAGATACACTAGTGTTCTCAATTGTTTTTTCAAAACTTTCTCTTACTACTTTTAATTTATTGCTAATTATTGTTACCATTTCTTCTGGTTTTTTAGCAAATCCAGTAAATTGTATTCTAAAGAATATTTCTTGATTTCTAAATACTATTAATGGATCTGTTGCTATTGCAGAAGCAGCAACAACTTTTGTTTTTAATAATTGTTTCCAATTATATGGTCCTAATATTGCAAGCTCTTGATCTTCAGATTTTGTTGTTACCTCGAACTTAATTGTTTCATCACCTATTGTTAAATCGTGATACATATTTCTACCAAGTCCCGGTAAAACTGATACACTTGCTATTTCAGTTAATGCATCTACTGTAGCAATTCTTACATTTGTTAATTCAATGTTGAAATCATGTTTTGTTCCAACATTGTTTTTTGTTGTTAGGTTTATATCTGCTTCTATACCAGATAAAACTATATAATTATCTATTACGAATTGTTCTACAGATGATCTGCTTGATATGTCTACCGCATCTTTATCAAATAATTCATTACTCTTTATATAACTCCAAGAATCATATGAAAACAAATCATATAAATAGTCTATTAGATTTGGATGTCTAACTTGTATTTCGCTTACATCTTCAAACTTAACAGCTATTGTTATTGTTCTATTCTTTTCTTCTTGTAAATCATATCTATATTTATACACATTATCTGCAGGTATATCTTCACACATTTCTTTTGGTGTTGCAAATAATGCTCCATAATCTTCTACTATACATTCAATATCTCTTAATTGATCGTTTGACATGAACTCACCAGTTATTGGTCCTGTCTCATCTTCAATTACGTTGATGCTGTTTTCTGCATTCACTGGAACAGATAATATAACTTTTGGTGTAGCTATTGTTTCAACTGTCATCTTGTTATATAGTTCCCAGTTTACATTGTTAACGGCACCGCCGTATGTTACGTCTATTACTTTGGTGTCAACAGCTCCCATTAACATGTTGTACATAACACTTCCTGCTGTTATGTTTGTATTGTATACCCTTACATATATCTCGTCTTGTTTTTCAAATAAATAAACATTTTGTTTTCTATTTGAATCATCTACTTCTTCGTTTACTTCTTTGTTTGTTAGATAATCTACTATGTCTTTTGTATTATATAGTTCTAGTTCATCAATGAATGTATCTTTTATTACTGTACCTGATGCATTAGTAGCAGGTATCAATGTATGCTTATACGCTTCTAATGTTACTTTATAAGTATTGCCTGTTGATGCTAAAGAACTAACAAAAGCTTCATATTGATTTTCTGTTATAAATCCATTTGCTCTAATTTCATCTACAAACTTACTAGTTTGTGTTAATACAACATTATATGCTATATTGTCCTGCCTATCTAGTATACTAAATAGTGGTAATATTACGATTACCAGGACCATAAATATAGATGCAAATATAATACTTATTGTATCTCTCATTTATATTTTCCCTTCTACTAATCTTCTTTTATAAATGTATAACTTTTTGCTCCTGTACAATCTAATACAAATGTTGCATTTAATTGTGCCATTCCATATTGAGAGCCATATATTTTTATATCTGATGTTGAACCGCCAGATCTTACCCTTATTGTATATCCAGTAAGTTCACCTTTAAGTGCTTGACCATATACCGCGTAAACTTCAGCGCCTGTGTATGTTCTTTTTTGTATATTCCCAAATTCTTGAATTAAGTTTCCGCCTACTTCAGAATCAGCAATTTGTTTTGTATATTCTACCATTCTGTTTACAGTTGTCATTAATAACATCCCCACTGAAACCGCTACCATAAATATTAAGGTATTTACTGCTATTATTACTGCATCGTATGCTGAGTTTTCCACGTTTTCCACCTCCTACTTAAAGTTTATTACTGTTTTACCACTTACTTCTTTAACTTCTACTTTATATTTATTAGAATAAGTAAATGTGTGTGTGCCTACTTTTTTATTTTGTTTCAAATACTCTTTTAATAAAGTAGACTCTCTTTTTCCTTGAGCCGCCGCTGTAGCTTTTACAGATGAACTACTTGGATATGTAATTGATTCCACAAGATCCGTAGCATCTTCAAATTTCTTTATCGTATTTAGCAAGCCCATTCCGTTTAATTCTTTTCCATCGTATGTTTGATATATATTTTCAAACCTACCATGAAGTGAAATGTCTGTATTTTTTGTTAATTTATATACTTCTTTAATTTTGCTAAATGAAGCAACTACCAATGTAACAATAACTAATGTTACAATTAATGCCACCGCAAAATTTATAGCTCTTGTTGACGTGTCGTCCACTTAGCACCCTCCTTTTAATTGTAATATAACTTTACATTTCTTACTATTCCAGCAAAACTTTGTCTTGAATCGCCTACGACACCTTCACCTAATCTCCAAATTGTTAATCCTTTGTCGTATTCTTCTGTTTCAGCAACCCTTCTATCATCTACATAAAGTATTGCTTTGTATTTATATAAATTCGTTCCAACTTTTCTTCTTTCTACTCTAACACGTATTTTAGTAAATCCTGTTATTGCTATTGGGTATGATAAAATAACAACATTATCATTTTTCCCTGAACCTGTTCTCTTTAACATACATATTCCATTAGTTCCTATACTTATTTGCATACCTACTGTTGGAGTTGTCTTTCTTGTAGTTCCCCATACAAAATTATATTTTTCTATTTCATCTTGCTTTACCATTGTACCTACTTTTTGTAAATCAGTTGTATCAAATGGTCTTGCCTCAAGTTCAAACATATAGCCGTATCCACCACTAGCATGATCAAATTTTATAACTAAATGATCTGGTACAACTGTTTCTTTATTAAATTCTCTTTCACCTGGGAAAAAACTATCTAATCTCATTTGATATATGTCTAAATCATCGTGTTTCATTTTTTCATAATCTATTTTTCCAAACCATCTTGTATTTGTTACTGTTCCACCATAATTTACATATATTCTTGTATTATTTTTTAATGTATTTCCAGTTACCATATTATATATTAATGTAGCTGGTGTTGTGTTTGTATTTCGTATTATTACTGTAAATATATCATCTTCATTCATTGTATATGCATATTTACATGTATTTATCTTCTTTGGAGAAGTAGTTAAATCTTCTGGCTCATCCTCATCTACACAAACAAAATCGTCTGTAGTTGCATCTAACCATAATTTGTTTTCTAATTCTAATATTGCTTCTATATGTTGCATTGGATATACTTGAGTAGTTGCTTCATATGTTTCAACTATTTTTTCGTATCCAAGTCCTTTATACCAGTTGTTTAAGAATTCTTCTTTATCTTGCTCTGTAGAATATGGATATATTCCAAATGTTCCTGGATCTGCCATACCTACTGCTAAAGCTTCTTCATCTGTCTTATCTTTAGCTTGTTTTGAAGTTGTTTTTTCTAATACTAAATTACCCTCTGCATTTTTCTTGTAGTATTGTACCATTGGTTCTAACTTCACTTGTTCGTGTGTCATTGTTATGTCATAATGATTTCCCGTTACTGCAAGTTTATTTCTATACTCTGCATACATTTCTTTTGTTATATACCCTTTAGACCTTGCCGTATCAACAAATTCTTGCGTAAATCTTAATGCTAAAACATATGCAACGTCATCTTTTTTTTCAAAAGCCATATATACTGGAAATATAAACAGTAGAAATATTGATACAAGTACCCCTAGAAAAAATTGTATATTTTCTTCCATTTATAACCACCCTTTATAATGAATCTATTGTGTAATCTAAATGCACATTTAATGTTGTATATTCACCATTTATTATTTTCTCTACTAGAATTACCCACGATGGATTTATTGTACTTAGTTCTTTTTCATCAATTATTCCCATATCTTCATCAAACCAAGCTTCATCTATAGCCGGTTTTTGATTTGCCGCACTATTGTTATTGCTTATTGAAACTACATTTATAGTAACTTTATCATCATAAGCATATTTTCTAATTAAAGATTGTAACTCTGCTCCAGATATTTTATCTTCTACTTGGTCATGATTTTTAACTATAGAATCAAACGTCTCTGGTATATCCATTTTTAATTGAGCTTGTTTAGATATCTCTTTTGCTGCTGTGTAATAATTGATAATCAATGTTATAACTAGCATTATTACAAACAACGAAAGTGCTATAAAAATCGCTTTTGTTGCGTATTCCTGTTCCATTATGTGCACCCCCTTAAATTAACAAGTATAAAAAGAATTTTTGTTCCTCTTATATTTATTAATTTTCATCTAGTAATAAATAGCGTTTAAAGGCATACAATATTAATAATTATATGCCTATAAACTGGACCTTTATTTAACTATGCAGCTCTTTGAACAAATAGTATTCCTACAACTGTATCTGTTGTAGAATCTTTAATTACACTGCTATAGAATGTTTTAGATGCGTTTACACCCATATTTCCTGATCCTGTAGCTTGTAATTTTGTTAATGTTGTTCTTACAGTTGTTCCTGTAAATTCAGTATATCCACCTGTGTAGTAAACACCACCTGGATATGATTGAGTTGCTGCTGGAGCTGTTGCTGTAGATTTGTCTTGTTGTAATTTAGTATCATCTAATTTATATTTTCCAGTATATCCTTTTAAAGTTCCTACTTGTACAACTATAGACATTTCTGAGCTTTCATATTGTTGGAAAGCTGCTATAACTTCTGCACCTGTTAATGTTTTACCATCGTATGCAGCTGTTATTTGGTTTTGTAAACCTTTTGTTATACCTGATAATTGTGATTGTGCACTTGTTATCAA
>JAZTYX010000051.1:0-12840 GCA_045637095.1 Clostridia bacterium
CATTAATAGTATTAGTAATAACAATAATAGTTATGATAATATTAGCAGCAAGTGTTGTAATAACACTTAGCAATACTGGAATTATAAATAACGCTAATGATGCAACATATGAAACTGAATTAAAACAAATACAAACTTTAGCATCTCTTGCTTGGTCTGATGCATATACAGCAAAAATGACAGATTCTACAATAAACATTGAAGAAGAAGTAAAGCTTGCTTTAGAAAGGCAAGGAATAGCAAGAGATAAATACATTATGGAGGTTTCGGATACAGGCGTTGTAATTAGCGCTTATACTAAGGACGGAACAATAAAAGCTACGACTATAAGCGGACAGTTACCATTAGCTTTGAATAGTAGCGCGGGAGTAAAGTTAGACAATTATAAAATATATGGTAATAGCATACAAAATGGTACGCCATCACCAGCAAATCCCAAAGAAATCCAAAGTGTAGGCGAAAAAACAAATAATTTATTTAATAAATCTGACATGCCAATATATAGAAATAATAATAGTATGGTGGTAGAAGAAACTAGAACTGGCATTAAATTTACAAATCCTGCTATTTCGAGTCAAGGACCATATATAGCTAATGTATATGCAATAGATTCTGTTGAAAATATTGGAAAAAATACTATATATATTAGCGCTGATGTAAAAATATCCGGTATACCTCAGGTATTAATTATATTAGGCTATTGTGACGAAAATGGAGAAAATAGAACGACGGTAAAGCATTTGTATATAAAAGAGGATGGACAATATACAACTTCTATGGATGTAGAACCCGAAAAATATGCTGGTAAACAAATAGCAGTATGGTTATATAGCATTGCTTGCCCTAGCGAAGTTACATTAGACGCAGGAACATCTGTAGAATATTCTAATATAATGTTAAGTATAGGTGAAAATGAATATGAACCTTATGGATACAGAATACCTGTTAAGGTTAGCAACAATACGGATGAAATAGTAACAAACATATATTTAGATGAACCATTAAGAAAAATTGGAGAATATGCAGATTATATAGATTTTGAAAATAAAAAAGTTGTAAGAAAAATAGCAGCTAAAATTTTTGATGGAACTGAAACAATATATGATATTTCGACTGGAACATATCGTTATACATATTATGTTTTAGGAAACGACGGTGCTGTGACAAATGACATATGCTTGTCTACACATTTTGCTCATCAAGCAGACTTTTCATATACTAGGCCGGGAAATAATATGTTTAGAGTATATAATTCGCCGTCTGCTTTTCAAACAAGAATAGGCTTCAGATTTTATCTGGATGGAACTATTATAAACGATATTACGGCAGTAAAAAAACTGTTAAAGGATTATTATGAACAAGGAAATCCTGTTATAATGTATTACGCCCATGCAAATGGCTTAGAGACAGTGGAAACGGTAGACTTGCCTAATATATCTACTGTAAAGGGTAACGCTACTTTAACGGTTATAGATACTATAATACCTAGTAAAGTTGAAGTGACATATAAGGAAATTAAATAAATATAAATATTAGAAGTATGTATATTTTCATACTTCTTTTTATCTGTTTAAATATCGTTAATTTGTTGACAATTAAGCTAAAAATATAATAATATTATATGTATAAAATTATGAGAAACTGAAGATAAAAGAGGTAAATATGAAAAACAATAAGAACGGTATATCATTAATAGTATTAGTAATAACAATAATAGTTATGATAATATTAGCAGCAAGTGTTGTAATAACACTTAGCAATACTGGAATTATAAATAAGGCTAATGATGCAACATATGAAACTGAATTAAAACAAATACAAACTTTAGCATCTCTTGCTTGGTCTGATGCATATACAGCAAAAATGACAGATTCTACAATAAACATCGAAGAAGAGGTAAAGCTTGCTTTAGAAAGACAAGGAATAGCAAGAGATAAATACATTATGGAGGTTTCGGATACAGGCGTTGTAATTAGCGCTTATACTAAGGACGGAACAATAAAAGCTACGACTATAAGCGGGCAATTACCATTAGCTTTGAATAGTAGTGCAGGAGTAAAGTTAGACAATTATAAAATATACGGAGAAAGTGTTCAAAACGGAACACCTACACCGATAGCACCTGTTGAAATCCAAAGTGTAGGCGAAAAAACAAATAATTTATTTGATTGTTTCTTAGTTACAGCTGGAGATTATAAATTAAACGAAATGTTGGATAATGGATATGGAACAACTATAAATACTACTGTTTATAATGGAGAAATTAAAGTTACTCAAACTCAATATCCAGATTCGGATTATTTAGGCAGTTACTTTAATGGATTTTTCTCAGTAGGAGTAAATGGTTTAGAAGTAGGTAAGACTTATACAGTGTTTTTTGACTTTGAGATATTAAATAACCCTTTGAATGCTGAAGCAATTGAGATTTTTACAGATCGAAAACATTATGTTGCAGAGAACTATGGTAATAGAGCAAAGATAACTTTTGTAAGCGGTGCTGCTGAATTTGGCGGAGAAATTAAAGATGAATATATAGAGTTTAGAAACTGTGGTATGAGTTTAATTATAAAAAACATCATACTTTTAGAAGGGGATGTAGATGAATTCCCGGAATATGAACCTTATGGATATAGAATACCTGTTAAGGTTAGCAACAATACGGATGAAATAGTAACAAACATATATTTAGATGAACCTTTAAGAGGAATTGGTGAATATAGAGATTATATAGATTTTAGTAATCAAACGGTTGTAAGAAAGATAACTAGTGAATATATAACAACTGTACCAGGTGTAAGTGGGGTGTATACTACATATATTAGGTTTTTAACTGGTATTAACAATGAGCCGTTGTTATTTGAAACAGATCTTGAAACGCCTACTCCTATTACTAAACAAGGCATAGCTATATCTAATAAATTTAGTAGAAGTGAAGTTCCATATAATGCTATGGGCGAATATCCATGGATTATACAACCATACAAAACGACAGAAGGGTATAATAGAGTAGCTTATACATTTGCAGATAAAAAAATCACTTCGGTAGGGCAAGCATTAGCTGAAATAGGAGATGGTTTTGAGGTTTGTTATGTTATGAAAAATGAAATCATACAACCAGTAACTTTACCAGATATTTCAACGTTAAAGGGAAGTTGTACATTAAGTGTAGAAACAACAGTAAAACCAAGTAATGTAGAAATAACATGTAAAACAGTTGAATAAAATCAAAAGTATCGCATAAAAACTTATGTGATACTTTTTATATTTAGAGATTAATAATTTGTTGACAATCAAACTAGAAATATAATATTATATATTAAGTAATATAATTAGGAGAATAGTTATGAAAAACAAAAGAGGAGTGTCTTTAATAGTATTGGTTATAACTATAATTGTTATGATAATATTAGCAGCCGCGGCAATAATATCATTAACCGATACAAATCTTATAGATAGAGCGGGAGAAGCAAATGATGAATTTGAATTAAAGCAAGTACAGAATTTAGCTGCGTTAGCTTGGTCGGATGCATATACAGCAAAAATGAGTAATCCTTCACTAGATATTAAAAATGAAGTTATTCTCGCTTTAGAAAGACAAGGAGTAAGTACAGAAAAATATCGTATTGAAGTAGATAATAAGGGGGTAACTGTATATTCAAAAGCAAAGTCTGTTGGCAATGAAATAGTGTCAGGACAATCGCAATTAACATTATCATCATGTGCGGGGGATCCTTTGAATAATTATAAAATATATGGTAACACTTCGTATTCTGCATTACCATCAGAATATAAACAAGTTGCGTATTTGGAAAGTTCGACAACTCAATATATTGACTTGAAATATAAATATGTAGTTAATGATGAAATTAACATAGAATTTATGAAAACATCGGATAACGGCTTAATACAAGGTGTTTTTGGACATGGCAATCAAGCACCGTGGATAGGAACTGTTTTATACATAAATGGAACAAATAATTTGACATCAACAATAGGTGGAACTTTAGGATTAGAATTTTTCAAATATACAACGGCTTTAGAAAACAATGTAAGATATACTGTAAAATATCAAGGGAAGAGTGTATATTTGAATAACTCGTTAATAATAACAGTTGGAAATACTGTAATCGATGGGACGCAAGAAGATTTTTCTTTATTTAGAAGGTATGGCACAAACGGAATGAATGGACGAATATATAGCTTTAACATAAAGAGAAACAATGAATATGTTATAAATATGGTTCCATGTCGCAGAGTTTCAGATGGCGAGCTAGGAATGTATGATTATGTAAGCAAGAAATTTTACACAAATAATGGGACTGGTACATTTACTGCAGCAGAACTTAATCCTACAGTAGATTCGCCAGTACAACTAATTAGTGTGGGTGAATATGATTCGGCTAGTGGAAAATATAAAATACCAGTTAAAGTGAACGATGGGAAAAACGTAGTAGTAACAAACATATATTTAGATGAACCATTAAGAAAAATTGATGAGTATGCAGATTACATAGATTTTGAAAACAAAAAGGTTGTAAGAAGAATAGCGAGCGAATATTTTAACACAGTAAATAATGCTAGTTCGTACAAGGATTCATATAAAAAATTCTTATCGAACATAAAATATGAACCATTATTGTTTGAGGGGGAACCAGGTAATACTGATGTTGTTAAAAAGAGAGGAATAGCAATTTCTAATAAATTTAACAGAAGTGATTATATTTACGAGCGTATGGGAAATTATCCAAACTTAATTCAAACATACATAACATCGGCCGGAGATAATAGGGTTGTGTATACATTTGATGACACTACTATAACTACTATAGAACAAGCTCAAGCCAAAATAGGTGACGGCTTTGAAGTGTGTTATGTTATGAAAAATCCTATAGAGCAAACAATAGATTTACCTAAAATATCTACACTAAAAGGCGATTGTACATTAAGTATAGAAACAACGTTAAAGCCAAGTAATGTAGAAGTAGAATATACATTAATAAAATAAATAATGTTAAAATAAGTACACAAAATCTGTGTACTTATTTGCATTTTACATAATATTGTGTTAAAATAATCAGGTGCGCAAAAACAAAAGCCTAAATTTTAATAAATAAGGAGTGCTTATATGGCAAAAGAATTCAAAATTAAACCCCACGTAGTACCTACAGACTCCGAACTTCAGTTCATTTGGAAATTTTCTGATCCGAGCGACAGGAATACTTTGGCTCATGCGTTTATTGAAGGCGTTAGCGTAGAGGAAATTGAAGAGCTTGGTGTTGGAAAAGAAAATACGTTGTCTATTAAAGAAAAAGCAACACTCTTTTCTAGATACCAGTATAAATGGTCTCATGAAGTTGCGAAACGACTTATGGAGCAAAATTTTACAGAAGAACAGTTGGATACTCTTATGAGTGTAATTCTTCTACCGGCATTTTGTATTCCTGAAGAAAAGCTTCTTGATGAAATTCTCTATGATAAATATGATAGAGAGTATATGGTAAGCTGGCTTAGCGAGAATAGAGTGGGTTAGATGAAAGCACCGTTATGGTGCTTTTTCTATTGTTTTTATGTCAAATTTGACAAACATTTTCAAAAATGTTATAATATATATCGTATGGCACAGTATTCTAGTCAAAAGAGTACCTATCCCAAGGTGGGCTTAAAAATCCATCATATAGCATATTAATGGCACCTAGTGTTTATGCTGCATTCGCCCAGATTGGGGCGTAAGTATTAGGGTTAAGATTGAGGTAAAAATATAATGGCATATATATAATACCCTCTTTCAGCTTCACATAATGTGTAAACCTTTATATAGAGAGTACTATATAATTGTAGCTAGTCGTGCGTGAGACTTCGGGATAAATGTTACTAGTTTTTGAAATTAGTCTTGCAAAAGCGAATAAGGATAGGGAAATGATGTTAGGGAAAACCTCTAGACTGTCACAATACAGTGAGTGTGTTAAGGATTACAGTGTGGACTAAGTGGTAATCATGTAGCTAGTGTGGCGACACCTAGATGCGAGCTTTAAAGGGAAACCGCTACGAGGCAACGAGTAGTAGTTTGTAGGGAAATCCGACTTGACCTCAAGCCACAAAATTTACTTATCGCATTGCCATATCATATATAGTATAAAGGATAGAAATGAAAGAAAATACAAAATGGATAATAACTACGTTTATGCTAACATTTATGTTAGCTTTATTATTTGGAGGAGTATCTAACGTAGTAATAGAAAAATTAAATATAATATTAGCAATTTTAGTACTTGTAGCGGTTGTAGTTATAGGTATTTTATTTGACATGATTGGTATGGCAATAGCAACTTGTGATGAAGCGCCATTCCATGCAAAAGCGGCTAAAAAAGCTGGTGGAGCAAAAGAAGTGTTAAGATTGTTAAAGAGCAAAGATAAGGCTACTAACATATGTAATGACCTTTTAGGAGATATATGTGGTATCGTATCTGGTAGTGCGGGCGCTCTTATATCTGTAAAACTTGCAGTAATTATTGAAATGGATGTTGTAATGGTAAGCCTTGTATTAAGTGCGATTATAGCAGCTATAACAGTTGGTGGTAAAGCTTTAGGTAAAGGTATATCTATGAAAAACGCCGAAGCAATAATGAGCATGGTTGGTGGAATAATACACATAGTAGCTCCAGTTAAAGAAAAGAATAAACCAAATAAAAAAGAAAATAAAGAAAAAGAAACAAAGTAATTTTAATATTATTTATGATATATAGAAGATGCATAATGCATCTTCTTTTTATTTTAATGTTCTTTTAATACTACTTTAATTGACAAGAAATTACCTTTGGAATATACTTTTTTAAGAGGATAAAACAAATGACAAATTGGATTGTATTAACGATGTTATATGCCATAATAAATGGTATATTTCAATGTGCGAAGAAGAAATCTATAGAGAAAAATACTATATTTGAAGTGTTGGCGGTCTTTTCATTAATTGCATTTTTAATGTCTGCTCTAATGATGAGAGATAACATATTAATAGACTTTAAGTATTTATTAATTATTTTATTTAAATCATCTATTATAGTAATAGCGTGGGTTCTAGCGTTGAATGCGTTAAAAAAGATAGAAATTAGTCTTTATGGAGTAATAAATTTATCTAGAATAATATTTTCTATATTACTAAGCGTATTAATATTAGGAGAAAAGTTAACGGTTTCAGTAATAGCGGGAATTATATTAGTAATAACAGGACTTGTATTAGTAAATAAAATAGGCAGTAAGAAAGGTGAGAAGAAGGCAGATAAGAATGCAATACTTATGCTTTTAGGTTCGTGCTTCTTAAATGCTACATCTGCTATAATAGATAAGGGAATAACGACTAAAGTAACAAGTTCTCAACTTCAATTTTACTTCTTGTTGTTTTTAACAATAATATATTGGATCATATTATTATTTAAGCAAAAGAAAATAGACTTTAAGGCCATGAATAAAAATTATTGGATTTTAATAGCCGCGTTAAGCCTAGTGTTTGGAGATAAGTTCTTATTTATAGCTAACGAAATACCTGAAAGCAAGGTTGCTGTAATGACTTTGATTAAGCAACTTAGTGTGATAGAAATAATAATATTAGGAAAAATATTCTTCAAGGAAAAGAATATAGTAAAGAAGTTGTTGTGTTCGTTACTAGTTATATTAGGTATACTTTTAACGGTAATTTAAGATAATTAAACGCAAAAAGCACCCCAATGTTTTGGGGTGCTGTTGTTTTTAAAGTAGGTGGGACTTATGATACAAAGTCCAAAATGTTTGGAACAATAAAGGTATTGTTCTCGTCCAAATAGCCTAATACATAGGCCTTAAATCTTGTGGAATCGTACTTTTTTTGGTAAATGGTCAATGCATCTTCAGGGCACGCGGCTTGAACATATTCGGGGATATAAAGTCCGAACGCAGAAAGCTTTTTAGGCTCATCAAGCAGCCTGCTCACAAGATGATATCGCATTCCAGGAGTGGGTGGCTCGAGCTTTTTTGCAGATCCGTAACGCATATGAAAATTAGGGATGAGAAGACTATCGCCATCCATAAAACCGATGCATCTGGAAAAATTTATTGCAGCTTTCAAAGAAAAGCTTGGGTGTTCTTCAAGCAGTGCCATAATGTTTTCTGCATAAAAGTTTAATGCAGCCTGCTCAGAATCGGCTTCGATTATCTTTGAGTTAGTATAGCGGATTCTAAAATCGCTCCCGAGCATATTGCCAATGTTTCCTACTACATACTTCATCGCTTTTTCCTTTCTCATAATTATGATTAAATTTTTGGGGTATAACGCAAGTGAATTATATCACAAAAAATGTACAAATGCAAATTTAGGAGTAAGCGGTAGACATAAAATTGTTAAAATTCGTTTAATATATTGCTAAAATATATGTGTTTTGGTATAATTATTAAAGGAGTTTTTTATGAAAAATATAAAGATTTTAACTTTCCATAATGCCGAAAATTATGGAGCGAATCTTCAAGCATATGCCTTAAAAGAAGTGTTAAAAGATATGGATACAAATCCGTCGTTTATAAACTATATGGATAAGCATATTCTTAAGGATTACAAATTAATAAGAACTAACTCTCTTAAATCTTTTTTCTCAAGTTTATGGTATATGCCAAGAAACTTAAAAAGAAAGAAAAGTTTTAAGAGTTTTTGTGATACATATTTAGATGGTAATACTAAAAAACATTATACTAAAGAAGATATAGAGCAAGATTTGTCCGCTGAAGATATACTTGTTGCTGGTAGTGACCAAATATTTAATCCAGAGCTTACAGATGGCCTTTCGGATGTATATACATTAAACTTTAAGAAGGATAATGTAGCCAAGATAATATATGGTGCTAGCGTTGGAAATGATGAGCTTTTAGAAGCTAATAAAGAAGATTTCAAAGAAAAGTTAAATAAACTAGAATACATATCTGTAAGAGAAGAAAATATAGCAAACAGATTAGAAAATATACTTAACAAGAAAGTAGAGAAAGTATTAGATCCAACATTGCTTCTTAAAAAAGAAAAGTGGGAAGAATTAATAGAAATAGAAAAAACAGTGGATTTAGATAATACAAAATATATACTTGTTTATACATTGTTTGAAAATCCAGAGATAACTAAAATTGCAGATTATATCTCAGATAAAACGGGGCTTAAGGTAATTCATTTTAGAAAATATAATGCATACAAAAACGAATTAATGCCTATGTATACTAAAGGACCTGCAGATTTTGTAAATGCATTTAAGAACGCAGAGTATGTTGTAACAAACTCGTTCCATGGACTGGTGTTTAGTATAATATTTGAAAGAAAACAATATGTTTTATTACCTAAATCTAGAGGTGGTAGATTAAAAGAGTTATTAACTCTTACTGGATTAGAGAAAAGGTCTGTAGACTCATTAGAGGATGTTAAAAATAAAGATTTAGATGAGAATATAGATTATGCGTCTGTAAAAGATAAATTAAATATTGAGAAAGAAAAATCTATTAAATATTTAAGAGGTGGAATATGCAAGGATTAAAGGAACTATCTGATAAAGAATTAGAAGAATTAATAATAAAAGGCGAAGTTACAATGCCAGATTTAGTAGATAATGGTATTTGTCCAACATGCTTTGATAGAGCTCATAACAATTGCCTTTATGGAGACAATACAGATAAAGTGTTATATGAAGATGAAGAAATAGAATGTTTCTTAGTCGGAAATCCTAGAGCAAAAGGTCATACAGCAATATCTTCTAAGGTGCATTATAAAGATATGATGGATATTCCAGATGATTTATGTAACAAAATATTTGTTTTCGCAAAGAAAATGATGAACATATTAAAAGAAGTATATGGCTCTGAAAGTGTATATCTATGTACTATGTGTGATGGACCAATGAATCACTTCCATATACAATTAATACCAAGATATGATTTTGAAAAAAGAGGTTCTAAAAACTTTGTAAAAGAAAGACAAGAATACATACATGATGAAATTAAAATAAAAGAAATTAAAGAAAGAATTTAGAAAGGGTAAATATATAAATGTCGAAAGAAAAACAACTCATGAAGAATACAGCTATTATTACGATAGGTAAGGTATGCACACAAATGATTAGCTTCTTTTTGTTACCACTTTATACTGCCATATTTACAACAGATGAATATGGTATAGTTGATCTATTTAATACAATAGTAGCCTGTGTATTACCGATAGTAACATTACAAATTGAGCAGGGGTTATTTAGATTCCTTATAGATACACGTGATGATGATACTGGTAAAACAAAATTAATAACAAGTACAGCTGTATTATTTCTATTTCAAACGTTAATTTATGTGGGGCTGTATAGTATAATACAAAACTATATAAATAGTGAGTACAAGCACTTTTTATTACTAAATGTTATAGCAAATATGGCTTCTGGATTAATGCTACAACTAGCAAGAGGACTTGGTAAAAATAAAGAATACTCAATTGGTAGCTTTATTGTTGCTGGATTTACAGTAATACTTAATGTGCTGCTAATAGTTGTACTAGGCTTTAGAGTAGAAGGAATGTTCCTATCTATCTTTATAGCAAATATGTTAGCAAGTATATATTTATTTTTTGCTTGTAAGACATATAATTTTATTAAGAAATCTGGTTTTAGATTTAGTGCAATAAAAGCTATGCTTAAATATTCTATAGCATTAATACCAAATGCAATATCTTGGTGGGTAATTAATGTATCGGATAGAGCAATAATATCTAGCATGCTAAGTATAGGTGCAAACGGTATATATGCGGCAGCGAATAAGTTTTCTGGTGTATATATAAATGCATATAATATATTTAATATAGCATGGACAGAGTCTGCTGCTGTAAATATAGATAGTGAAGATAGGGATAAATATTTTACAAACATAATAAATACAGGATTTCAGGTGTTTGGCAGTATAGCTCTTCTTGTAATAGCGTTAACACCATTCATATTTCCGTTAATAATAAATGCAAAGTTTGGCGAAGCATATAATCAAATACCGCTTTTAATGTTAGCATCATTATTTAATGTTGGAGTAGGACTTGTAAGCGTTATATATGTTGCTAAAAAACGTTCTTTAGATATATCTAAAACATCGTTTATGTCTGCGGTAATAAACGTGGTTGTAAATGTACTGCTAATTAAACATATAGGTCTTTATGCAGCATCTATATCTACAATAGTTGCATATTTATCTATGTTCATATATAGAGCGGTAGACTGTAAGAAATATGTAGATTTCAAAATGGATGTAAGAATGTTAATTAAACTTGGTATAATGTTTGTGTTAACATTTGTAGCATTCTATATTAACAATATAGTTACAAATGTGTTAATGTTAGCTGGTGTAATAGCATTTACAGTTATATATAACAAAAATGGATTTAAGAAGATAATCAAGATAATAAAAAACAAAAAAGCGAAGATGTAAAATGTTAAAACGTATGTTAATATAAGAGGGATTTTTAAGTCCCTCTTTAATATTTTCTATAACATTTTTATATAAAATCATGTGTGGATAAATTAATCAAAAACATATAATAAAAAAATGCCGTTTTTCCTTGATACATCGCCACTTTTTTGATATAATAAATAATAGACTTTTTGAGACTAAAAGGAGTAAATAAATTGGAGAACATTTATCTAAAAACAAAAAACAAAAAAGAATGTAATGGATGCACTGCTTGTGCATATGTTTGCCCTAAAAATTGTATAACAATGAATGAAGATAGTGAGGGATTTATATATCCTGTAATAGATGAAACAAATTGTGTACATTGCAATAAATGTTTAACGGTATGTAGTAATACATATAAACAAGATGATAAAAGAAAGATAACTCCTTTTGGCATAGTGCATAATAATAAAGAAGTGTTAAATAAAAGTACTTCTGGTGGAATGTTTTATGCATTAATAACAGACTTGTTTAGCAAACCTAATTCAGTATGTTATGGAGCTGGTTATGATGAAAATCTAGAAGTAAAACATATGAGAGCTGAAACTATAGAAGATGCAATGAAATTTATGGGTTCTAAATATGTAAGAAGTAATATAGATGGTGTATACGAATTAGTTAAGAAAGATTTGTTAGATGGTAAAAATGTATTATTTACAGGAACTCCTTGTATGACAGCTGGATTATACACTTATCTAAAAAGAGATGCAGACAATTTGCTTACATGCAATATAATATGTCATTCTAATCCATCACCTAAGGTATTTGCTAAATATATTAAATGTTTGGAATTAATTAAAGGAAATAAAGTTAAGAATATAACATTTAGAGCAAAAGAAACTGGTTGGAAAAATGCAATTCCGGTTATAGAACTAGAAAACGGTGCTAAATTTGAAGAAGATACTTTCGCAAAAGCATTTTCGCGAACACTAATATCTAGACCAAGCTGTAGTGAATGCAGATTTACTGAACCGTATAAAGTAGCAGACATAACAATCGGAGACTTTTGGGGTGTGGAAAAATTAACAGATATTAAAGATATAGAAAATGGGATATCTTTAGTATACGCAAACACTAAAAAAGGATTAGATAAAATAAATAAACTAAAAGGTGTGACAAAATACGAGTTAGATGAAAATCTAAACTATTTAATATACAACCATCACGCGCCTGTAAAAGAACATAGAAACAGAGAAAAGTTTTTTAATAAATTAAACAAAATAGAAGACAAAGATATTATTAAATTAATAAATAACATGTCTAAAGAAAGATTCGTAAGAAGAGTTCTTAAGAAATTGAGAATGTTAAAATAAAGATATATAGATATAAATTAGATTAGAAAGGAGAAAAAACATGAAG
>JAZTYX010000052.1:0-59027 GCA_045637095.1 Clostridia bacterium
TAATGTTTGTGTAAATAATTTATTCTTTTTATCGATACTTGTCGTTATATTGCCTTGAGAATATTTTCTAAGGAACTTCTTTATTTCATATAATCCAAAACCTGATGGTCTATCTTTGGTAGAATAGTTCTTGTTAAAGATTTTATCTACATCTATGTTTGTATCTTTTACAGAATTGGATATAGATATTACATCAGAGTTTCTTTTGTAATCGTGATGCATGCTAATTATTAATTTTTTAGCATCTGTATTTTCGCCAGCTTCTATTGCGTTATCTAAAAGTATTCCTAATGTTCTTGAAAGTTCAAACATAGGGAAGTTGATTTTAGATACAGTAGTAGTTATATCTAAAGTAAGAGCCATATTATTTTCTCTTGCTTCTAATATTTTCTTTACAACAATGCCATATATCCCTGGATCGTCTATAACTTTAGGTGAAAGAATAGATAAAGTATTTATATCATTAAAACCTAAAACAAGATTTTGGCAATATGCTTTAGCACCCTCTGAATCATTAATTGCAATATAGCCTAAAATAGCTTGTACAATATTACCCATATCGTGTTTGAATCCACGAACACCTTCATTAACTTTACTTAATGTTTTGTTATATATTAAAGTGTTTTCTAATTTTTGTTTAGTTGCTTCTTGCTTTGAAACAAGTCTTAAGTTAAAAATACTAACCATAGTTATTAAAAGCATTTGAGTTACGTTTATTATAATAAATATTTTAGAATACCTAAAGTTATTTACCATAAGAAAAAACATGTTAGGTAGTAGGCATAAAAATATTATAATTAACTGTGGTGCAAAGTATTTTACTTTCCTTCCATTTATATTCGCAAGCGATTTGTTACATATTTTAATAATTAAAGCTACTGCGGCTTGTAATATGGCAATGCCAGATGTAAACAAGCTATATGCAATTGGTTTTACTAAAAGCTTAGTAAGAGTCAAATCAAAATCTAGTAAAATTAAAGATATGATTACTTTAATTAAAAGTGGAAACAGTGTAGCAAGTAAAGCTATAATAATAGATTTATATACTCTTAAATTATATAGTTTATAACAACTGATTAGGATTGTAGACATATATATTGCTATGGTTAGAAATGTGTCGTTAGGTACCATGTTGTGTATTAATATTTTATTTAATACAAGTGTAATAAATATTGCTACAAATAATTCTAAAAATGAATATTCATCTTGTTTCCTTACTTTATTCATAATATATATAAGAACTGCTAACGAATAAGTTATACCTATAGCTTCTATAAATAGAAAAATTATTGTTATTAAAAAATCTATTGTACTCATAATTAAACTCCTTATATAAAATGAAGCAGTTGTCCAAGAGGACAAGCTAGGCCATTGTTAAAATGGATTGTTTTAGACTCTTTGTCTATTTTAACAATTTCATTTTGGTTTACAATAAATGATCTGTGATTTCTAATAAAAGAATCAGGTAAGGATTTAATTATTGTATTTAGGGATAAACATGTTTCGTAAGCATTGTCTTTTGTATATATTGTTGTTTTAGATTTGCTGTGTTCTACGAAAAATATATCTTCGGTACGTAGAGTATAATCTTTATTTATCTTAATAAGCCTTGTATGTGCAGATGTTAAATCTTCTTTAAGACGACTTAAAACTAAAGAAATTTTTTCAGTATCTATTGGTTTAAGAATATAGTCAAAAGTCTTACAAGAAAATGCAAGTAGCGCGTATTCAAAATGGCTAGTTACAAATACTAATTTGAATTTTTTATTAACATCTCTTAATTCTTTTGCAAAAGTAATACCGTCTTTATTATTATTAAAATTAATATCTAAAAATAATATATCAATATTACGATTTGCAATTTCTGTATATATTTCTTGTTGGTTAGTTGTACAGATCGTTACATCTGCATCAAAGTCTAAAGCTATTAGCTGAGATTCAACAAGCTTTTTTGTATAACTTATGGAATGTATATCATCATCGCATATTCCAATCTTTAACATAAGGCATCAACTCCTGTTTTTTGGCGTGCAAGAAATATATTACCTATTTTTACCAGTTAATGCAAGTATGTTTTTACACACAATAGGTAATATTTGGAAATTAGCATCTAGTTAGCATAAATGCTAATACATGGCGTAAAATGTATTGAGGTGTCTAGATGAAGGTAAAAAAGCACAAGACAAGTATTAGTCTAAGAAAAGTAAAGAAACATAGTGAATTCAGAGAAGATATGGTAAACAGAATAGCAGAATTTTTAGAAATACCCAAAGAACTTGTAGGAGATAATACAAAAATAACAACAATAGGAAATAAATATCTGTACTTGGAAGGTAAGCATAAAATAGCAGATTATTATACTTCATATATAAGAATAATAACTAAAAGGTATGGGTTTACTATCTCTGGAAAAGAACTAGAAATAAAAGAGATGGGAAATGATGAGCTTGTTATTGAAGGAAATATTTTTAATGTAGAATACGAAAAAAGAGGCATAGATGAAAATTAGTAGAATAGGTAAAAATATAAAAGCAGTAGTAACGGTTGAAGTTGCAGGATTTTTTGTAGAAAGGTTAATAAATCTCTTAAAGAATAATGGGATAGAAATTTGGGATGTAAAGGTATTAGGAATAGGAGATATTTCATTTAACATTGAATCTAAAGATTTCAAAAAAATATTACCATATGTAAAAAAGAGTAAGTGCAAGGCGAAAGTAATTTCTAAAAAGGGAATATATTTTGATGTATTTAAATATAGAAAAAGAAGAATTGCTTTTTGTATGTTAATGATAGTATTTGTAGTATATATAATAGCTTCAAGTTTTATATGGCATATTGAAATAGAAGGAAATGAAAGGATAAACATCCAAAGTATAAATGAGCTTTTAAGAGAATATAAAATGAAGCCCGGTACATTAAAGAAAAAGATTTCAAAAGGTAATTTGTCAGATTATTTACGAGCTAATATTTATGATGCTGCTTGGGTTGGTGTAGATATTATAGGAACTACTATGAAAATAACAATAAAAGAAAAGATAATATCTAAAGAGGAAGATAGAAGTATAAAAGGAGATGTAATAGCCACTAAAGATGCAGTAGTTACACGAATAGTAGCATCATCAGGAACAGCGTTATATAAAGAGGGAAGCTTTGTAAAAAGTGGAGATATATTAATTGCAGGTGTAGATAAAAACGGAGTTAGCGGAGAAACAAGGGTACACGCGAGTGGAGTTGTTAAAGGAATAGTGGAATATAATTTTAGTAAAGAATATAAACAAAAAAATATTATTAAAGAAAAGACTGGTAAATCAATGTTTGGTGTCGGAGTTGGTATAAATAATAAAGAATTTGTATTAAAATGTTTGCCAAAAAAATATAAATATGATATAACTAGTAAAGTCAAAATGTTTCGCTTTTTAGGGGCAAACGTTTCAATTATTTTTAATACATATGAAGAATATATCTTAAAAGATATCGTAAATACAAAGGATAGCCTCATCATACAGGGTGAGCAAGAATTAGACCTATTTTTAAACCAGATACTAACAAGTGGTAGTAATGTTAAAGATAAGAATGTAGAAATAGAAAACACAAATGAAGGTATAATATACAAAGTAACGGTAAGCGTCGAGGAAAATATAGGGGAATTTTTAGAGACAGGGGATAAGTAATATGGGAATAAGTATAGATTATTATACAAATTATGAAGTTAAGGAAATGATCGAAAAATATAACAAGTTTATAGAAACATACAAATTAGCTATAGATAAACTTGTTGCAAAAGCCTTTAAGTTAGAAGGCTTTAATTTACCTAATGTATACATAGGTATTGGTGTGGTAACAGAGGAAGAAATTAAACAAATAAATAATGAATATAGAAAGGTAGACGCTCCAACAGACGTCTTATCTTTCCCTATATTTACAAGAGAAGAATTAGCTAAAATGAAAGCGGACAAGTGTGATACTGAAATGTCTATTGGTGACATAGTACTTTGTATGGATGTTATAGAAAGACATGCGGTAGAGTATGGTACAGGATTTAACAGAGAAATGTTATATATGATAGTACATGGTATTTGTCATCTTTTAGGCTATGATCACGAGATACCTGAAGAGAAAAAGGAAATGAGAGTCCTTGAAGAAAAAATATTAGAAGGATGTGAAGTATAGTTTGGACGAAAAGCTAAAAGACAAGAATTTAGATGAAAATTTAGATAATGTGCATAAGAACAAAACATGGTTTTCTGCAACTAAAAATGCATTAAACGGAATAATACATGCGTTTAAGACTGAAAGAAATTTAAGAATAGATTATCTTATAGGTGCATTGGTTTTCTTTATAAGTTTATTTTTTGATTTTTCAAAGGTAGAACTTATATGCTTGGTTATAACAATTGGATTTGTTATATTTGCTGAGATGATAAATTCGGTTGTAGAATATGTAGTAAATTTAATAACAACGGAATATAATCTAGACGCAAAAGCTGCAAAAGATATAGCTGCAGGTGGTGTGCTTATTGCAAGTACAATATCTGTAATTGTTGCATATCTCCTTTTTATAGACAAGCTTAAGGTTGCATCAACCGAACTATTACATGCAGTATTAAGTACAAGATCACATATAACTGTTGCAATATTATTTACGGTTGTATTATTGGTAGCAATACTTAAAGGAGTATTTACCAAGAAAGGTGAAAGAAACTATGTTAAATCTTTTCCAAGTGCAAGAGTGATGATAAGCTTTGCATTAGCAACATATCTTTTAGTAATAACAGAGAGTCTACTTGTTGGTGGAGTTGCATTTGTGCTTAGTGTAATGGTTTCTTCAATGAAAAGAGAAAATGATAAAACTACAATGCTTCAAGTGGTACTTAGTGCCGCGCTAGGAGTTCTTATCGTACTAGCTTTATATCAACTAACAAAGTTAACACCACATATTGCAGATATAACATTTAAGTTTTGGTAAAATATAAGTGGTAAACAAATAAATAGTATTATTAATAATAAAAGGTCTTACATAAGTAAGATCTTTTTTGCATATATTGTACAAGGTGATTATATGAAAAGATTTGTTATTTCGTTAGCAATATTAATATTGGTATTTGTACTTTTTGTATTACTTAATGAAATTAGATACTTGCTAATTTGATAATTATCATATAAAATAACACTAAATTAAGGTGATTATATGAAAAAAGGAATAACATTAATTAATCTAACAATAGTAATATTATTACTTGCGCTTATATCTAGTGTGGTTGTATATGAAGGTAGCGATGCTATTGCTACTACAAATAAAACAAAGTTTGCGATAGAAATATTAGATGTGCAAACAAAAGTAGATAATTACTATATAGAAAATGGAAAATATCCAAGTGTTGCTCAAGTTACATTTGATGTATCTAAATTTAAGGAAGAAGAAAAGGTACAAATTGTGGGCGAAACAGTATCGAGTAACAATATAACATTATATAGTATAGATTTAAATTTATTAGGTATAAAAAATACACTTTATGGTAATAATAAAAATAGCAAGGATATATATGCGGTTTCTGAAACAACGGGTAAAGTATATTATATAAATGGTATAAAGTTTAACAAGGTTAAATATTATACTTTAACAGATGAACTTTATTCTGGGATGAGTACAAGTATACTTCCTAAAAACTATAAAGAAGTTAGAAAAGAAGAAATTGTATTTAGAGTAAATAGATTAGAAAAAGGAACAGAAGCAGTAACGGTAGATGTTATGGTTCCAAAGAATGCAACTGGAATAACAGTTACAGCAAATAACTCTATAACAGTAGCAAGTGCGGTGACAGAAGGCAAATATAAAAAGTATTCAGTAAATGCAAGCAAGGTAACAAGAAATTATGCCGTTACAGTAAAATATACGTTAGATGGTACAGCCAAAACAGTAACATACACGGTGAATAATGTTGATATATCGGGGCCTGGTTCATCTATATCTATGGTAAAATATAGTGGATATACAGTAATAAAAATTGAGCCTAATCATCCAGAACAAGTTGCAAAAATAAAAATAGATAAAGGAAATCTAACTGAAGACTATTTCTCTAAATATGGAAAGAATGTAGAGAACAATGAATACACGTGTTATACAGCAGGAACATATACGGTGTATTTAGAAGATTTATTGGGCAATACGACTATTTCTTTATTAAATGTAACTATAATATAAATGTGTTATATAATGTTAATTAATAAAAACACTTTAAAAATAAGTTAAAGAGTGTTAAAATAATAATTGTTGAAAGGTGGTACATATATGGAAAATAAAAACGAAATTAAAGAGGAAGTTTTAGATACAGCTTCAGAAGTTGAAATAGCAAGTAATTTAACAATATCTGAAGATGTTATAGGAATAATAGCAGGTCTTGCTGCTGCAGAAGTTGAAGGTGTTTCTGGAATGACACTTGGCTTTGTCGATGGAATAAATCAAATCATAGGAAGCAATAAAAAATATGCTAAAGGTGTTAAAGTAGAATTAGAAGGTAACGAAGTAGTAATTAATCTATATGTTATAGTTAAATATGGTGTTAAAATACCAGAAGTTGCATTCTCTATTCAAACATCAGTAAAGAATTCTGTTGAAGGAATGACCGGCCTTAAAGTTAAATCTGTAAATATAAATGTACATGGTGTAACTTTTGATAATGATAAAAATAAATCTAAAGATGAAGAATAACATATAAAAAGAATGTAAAAATAGCAGGAGAAAAAAACTGCTATTTTTTTTAATTTTAACATTATACAAATGTAGTAAATATGGCAAATGTTAAGAACAAATTCGAGTAATGTTACAATAAAATTACAAACAAATAACAATTAAAATACAATTACTCGAGTTGGCCTAAAATTGTTGATTTGGCATTACCTATGTGTTAAATTATTTATAGAGATTTTATCTGCGTATTGGGGTACAAAAATGCAGAAGAAAAATATACAGAAGGAGAAAGTATGGGAGCTTGTTTAGGAGTCTATTTAGGCGAAAAAATAATAAAATATGCTAAACTTGAACAAGATGAAAAAACTAAAAGAATTAGTTTGAATTCATATGGCACTAAGTATGTATGGGGTAAGAAGGAAGATGAAATACTTGATCTTATCGCGCAAACAGGTAGTGACAATGGCAAAATATGCCTAAATACAGAAAATACCTATAAACTTGAGACAGAAGTATTAAGACAATTAAAAAAATCTGACGTTCAAAGTGTTATAGCGCTTGAAGTTTCTGACAGCACTATACAAAGAGGGATAAATGAGAAAACTGTTGAACATAGATATACACTTATAGATTCTAAGATATCAGCAGCAAACACTCACGCAATTATTGAAGTAGCAAACAAATCGGATATAACAAAATATTCTGAAAATGAGAAAATAAAGAATTTAGCTGGTATATATCCAGTTGAACACTTGATAAACAGAATTACAACACAACCAAACAATTACATATTGTTGAATGTTGATGAAGAAACAACAATGATATTTGTTTCTAACAACGTACCTGTAATGTCTAGAAAAATAGATGTTAGTATGAAATCAATATTGGATACTTTAGCTATTCAAGAAGGATCTTATGCGAAAGGTTGCGATGTGTGTAGAACAATAAATGTTTTATCGGATGATAGCTTAGATTACAAGCTTGAGTCGGTAATAGAACCAGTAATTCAAGATTTATTAAACAGAGTTGGTAAAGCTATTGAAGAAACAAATTTCCAATGCGGAAAGATAATGTTAAATGGTCTTATCAATATGTTCATAAACATAGAAGTACTATTCGAACAATTCTTTGGAATAGATACTGAAAAATTAAAACCATCATTTTTAAGTTTAGATGAATCAACAGTAAATATGGCTGAAGTTATAGAAGCAAACGAAGCTATAGCACTGGCATATGAAGGTTTAACTGGAGCTAAGAAAGAGCTTAACTTCTATGCGGCGCCTGCACAAGCAGCAACTACTGCTAAAACACCATTAGATATAAAGGCGATGTTCTCTAAACCAAAACCAGGTGAGCATAAACCAGCATTTGTAATGCCAACACTAAATATAGACAAGCCAAAGGTAGAGAAGACATTATTATTCGCAAATCTAACGGCAGCATCGTTGCTAGTTTGTTATTTAGTATTTAGCATAATATATGCTAAGGAATTAGATGCAATGCAATCTACTTTAAATCAAAATATAAGTCATATGCAAGTAGATATAAGCAAAGTAAAATCTGATACTAAATATATTAATGATGTTAAAGCAAAATACACATCATATAACAACTATATTACTTCTACAGTAACAAAAATAAAAGAAGGAAAGATAGGAAAATATTCAACATATAATGTTGCAAATTTCATGCAAAAGATTGCAAAATATATACCAACAAATGTTGAATTAGTATCAATTGCTTCAAATGATAATAAATCAATAGCAATTGTAGCAAGATCAAAATCATACTCTGAGTTAGGATATTTTGTATCACAACTTAAATTAAAAGGAGTATTAGATAATGTTAAAACTGGCAATGTAGAACATGGTAATTACATAACAGTTACGATTGGCGGTGATTTGCCATGATAAAGGAATATAAAAAAATATTAATAATGTCAGTTGTACTGCTAATACTAGTAATAGGTATAGTAATCGTATTTACATCAGATGTTTCGATAGCTGGTATAAAGAGCGGTTCAATATTTACTATATCTGAAGGTAAAAACAACCTAAACTCTTTAATGGAAAAAGAGAGTACAGTAAAAGCAGAACATCAATCAGCATTAGATAGCTTAGAACAAGCTAAAAATACATATGAAACTGAAAAGAAAAAGTTTGATAATATAGATCAAGCAACAGTTGATTTAGTAAAAGAAGCAACAAAGGATGAAAAGTATTTCATTGAGTATCTTTGGATAACATTAGGAAATTATGCGACAGACAACAATCTAATTATTGATGTAATAACACCAGGATCAACACTATCATCAACAGGTGAAACACTAAATGGTAGTGGTTCAGAAGGTGGAGCAGGAAATGCTCTAGGCGGAGGATTAAATTTTGGCGGTGCAGAAGGTGGCACTGGTTCAAATAGACCGACTACAGATACATCATCGGTTGCTAATGATTCAATAAGAATAATAGTAAAAGGTAGATATGCAAATGTAGCAGATTTCGTATATGATGTTGAAAATGACAAAGAATTAAAATTTAGATTAGATAATATAAAAATGGTGTACAAATCAAATAACCAAATTGAAGCAACATTTAATATTTTAAGTCTACAAGTTAAAAAGTAAGGAAGGTGATTTTAGTGGGAAAGAAAGAATGGATGTTATATATACTATTAACTATAGGCATGTTTGCATTTGTAGCAGTATTATTATTAGTTTCTATACCACAAGTAGAATCAGTTTCTGAACTACCAGAATCATATAAAGGTATAGTTAAAAGTGAATATACATTCGATGATTCTGTAAATGATAATACTCTAGTAAAAGAGTATGATATAACATCAAGCGATGTTTCAAATGGATTAAAAAAGGACAAATATGAACAAGGCAATATAAATCCATTTACACCAAACACAGATGTTACGGTATATAACGAACCTACTAAAAAGCCAGTAGATCCAAACAAACCGTTAACACCAAGTGATAAATAAGGTTAATACATCGCCTTACCTTGGCGGTGATTAATATAAATTTTTATAGGAGGAATAAAAAATGAAAAAAGGTATTTCTTTAATCGTATTAGTAATCACAATTATCGTTATGATTATAATAGCTGGTGCTATAATAATCTCTTTAAACAGCACAAACGTAATCAACAGAGCTGACGAAGCTGTTGTTGCAACAGACGTTTCATCAATGAATGACCAATTAAACATGGCTTACGTTGATCTTAAATTAGAAGATGCTTACAGATCTAAAAACGACTTTACTTCTTCTACAGCTGTAACAGTAAACGGACAATCTTATGCTTCAATAGTTGCATATTATGAAGCATTTGCTCCAGCTATAAAAGATTTAGCTACTAAATACACAGCTTATGAATTAGTAGTAACTGGAAGCGGTGCAGCTTCTGTAGTTAAAAAATAATTAACTAATTAACAGAATAAAGATTAATTAAAAATAAACTTAAGAAAAATAAGTAAAAAAAACTAATACGAAAAGTACACAGGACATATGCATAATTACAATGTATATGTCCTTCGTACTAATATTATATTTATTTGAGAGAAAACTTTGAAATAAGTATAATAATGTATAGGAGGGGTAATAATGGTAGATTATATACATTTAGTTTGGTCAATATTTATATTTGTAACAGGGCTTATGTTTGGTAGCTTTTTTACGCTAGCAACATATAGAGTACCTAGAAAATTAGATATAGTAAAATCACGTTCGTTTTGTCCAAATTGTAAACACAAATTAGGCTTTTTTGATTGTTTTCCAATACTAAGCTATGTGTCTACACTTGGTAGATGCAGATATTGCAGAAAGCCAATAAGTATTAGATATCCTATGATGGAACTTGCTAGTGGATTTGCATTTTTAATACCATTCTTATTCTTTGGATTTAGTTGGCAATTCTTTATAGTACTAGTTACATATGTATATGCTATGTTATATGTTGGAATTAGTGTTATGAGCTATAAAATGACAGATGAAGAAAAAGCTGAAGTGGAAAAACAAAGAGAAGAATTAAGAAATAAAAAACTTGAAAAAAAAAAGAACAATAAAAAAGGAGCTTTAAGTTCAGAAATAATAGTAGCTGTAGGTGTATTTATGTTGTTTTTTGTATCAACTACGTTTGCATTACGCAACTATTATGGTACATTACAATCAACAAGTAAGAAATCTGAAGCTTTGAATTTATGTATGAACAACTTAAATGAAGAAAAAGCAAAAGCTTATGCAAATATTACAAATAGTAATGGTACAAAGAAAGTTGGAAATACAGAATATACATATAAAATAGTAATAAGCAACTATATTAAAAATGGAACAGAAGTAGTTACAGGTGCTAAAGTTATTGAAAGCATAGTAACTTATGAATTAAATGATAAAATAGAAGAAATTACATTAAAATCTATAAAGGTGGAATAGTATGAGTGTGAAATCAAAAAGAGGTATAACAGTATCTTCTTTAGTACTTTATGTTGTATTATTTTTCGCTATAACAACCTTCTTATCTATTGTCTATTCAAATATGAACGACACATTATTTAACAATAGGGGAATGGCACTAAATTATACAATGTTAAATAAATTAGAATATAATCTAACAGATAGCGCACTTCAAAGTGTGGATATTGTACTAGCAGATAATACTTTAACCTTCTCAAATGGGGATAAGTATTACTATGACAGTGCAAAAAAGATGGTAATATTAAATAATGGAGTACTTTGTACTAGCGTGTCTAAATTTGAACCAACAATAACAACAGGAACAGATACTAAAAAGTTAACAATAAACTTAAGATTTAATAAGTATATGGCAGAATTAAATAAAACAATAGTATCTAGTGTAGAGGTGGAGTAATATGAAAAAAAGAGGATCAGCAACATTAGTTGTTATATTATTTTCTACAATATTTATGCTATACACACTATCTACATATGCAGATGTAAGACATATGCAAAAGACATACAACGAGTACGAAAGCGGAATAATAGAAATGTATGAAAAAGAATATAACGATATGGTAAATGTATTATAGGAGGAGCAAATGTTTGAAAGTATAAAAAATAAGAAAGCTTTATTGGGTACAGAATTAGTAAACAATGGACTAATTACGCAAGAACAATTAGATGAAGCTTTAGCATACCAAAGAAATCATCCTGAACTTAAAATAGGTGAAGTAATTGATACATTAAATATGTGTGATAAAACTCAATTATTAAATGTAATTGCAGCTAAGCTACAATTAAAACCAGTAGTAATAGATGAAAGCTTTAATTTAGACTATACTAAATTGTTATCTAGAGACACGGTAATAAATTCAAAAGCTTTACCTTTTGAAATTGAAGGAACAAAAGCGAAAGTTGCTTTTGCAGATCCAGAAAATATAAAGATAGTAGAAAGTGTTAAGCTACAATTATTAAATATTGGTCTAGAAATGGAAAAATACGTAACTCTTAATTCTATGATAATAGATAAGGTTAAGAATGTAAAAAATGTTCAAGACAAATACGTAGATACAAACGAAAAAGATACTACTGTTCTTGTAGATAATATCATATTAACAGCTATTAAACAAAGAGCCAGTGATATTCACATAGAACCAATGGAATCTAAGGTAAGAGTAAGATATAGAATAGACGGTGAACTTGTAACAGTTTCAGAGCTTCCTAAACAAAGACAATCAATGATTTCAGGAAGAATAAAATCTATATCTAACATGCACCAAGAAATAACAACAGACCAAGATGGTAGTATTAATGATTACGAAAACTATAGTATCCGTGTATCTTCACAAAAGAATATTAACGGAGAAAAATTCGTTCTGAGATTACTTAAAAAGAGCGGAAATGTAAGAAAATTATTTGATTTAGGTTTCCCACAAGATGAAGCTTTAGTAAAAAAAGCTTTTGATAAAAGAAATAGTATTATAGTTGTATGTGCACCTACTGGTGAAGGTAAAACTACAACATTGTATAGTATATTAGATTATTTAAACAGACCAGATATAAATATAGTAACAATAGAAAACCCAGTTGAAATTCGTATGCCTGGTACAAACCAAGTAGAAATTGGTCATCACACATCATTTGCAGGGGCGCTTAGAACAGTTTTAAGACAAGATCCTAACATTATCCTTGTCGGAGAAATAAGAGACCAAGAAACAGCTGCAACGGCTATTGAATCTGGTCAAACAGGTCACTTGGTTTTAACAACAGTCCATACAATTGATGCTATAGAGGCAATCACAAGAATAAGAAAGATGGGTATATCAGATTACGATGTATCTTCATCAATAGTAACAATAATATCTCAACGTCTTGTTAGACAATTATGTCCAAAATGTAAGAAAAAACATAAAATGACACAAGAAGAAAGAGAATATTTTGAAAGAGTAGAAAAAGTAGCAGGGGTAGATTTAGATATAGAACATGCAGATATGTATGAACCAAAGGGCTGTAAAGAATGTAACAACCTTGGATATATCGAAAGAATTGGTGTCTTTGAAATACTATGTTTTGATGAGGTATTAAAAGATATGATAGCTGATGGAAAATCTGCTATAGACATAAGAAAATATGCAATGGAAAATACAGAATATAGACCTTTAATAGCAGATGCTGCTAAAAAGTGTCTACAAGGATTAACAACTATTTCTGAAATAGATAAGAAAATAGTTATTTAATAAACATAAGGAGAAATATGGAAAGGTTTTTAGAAATAATAAATAAAGGAATAGAGTTAGGCGCAACGGATATTCATTTAATGGAAGGCTCTAAACCTTTATATAGGGTAAAGAGAACATTAATAACAAATTATGAAGTAGAGCCTATGACTAAGTATGAAATGGTAACTTTACTTGAAGCTATGGTAGGAGATAACGATGCTTTAATGGAAAAATTTGAGCAAACAAAACGTATAGATATACCATACGATGTAAATGAAGGTATAAGACTTAGAATAAATGCGTCTTTATCTTCAGGAACTCCAACCTTTTCAATAAGAGTAATAAGAACAACAGATATAGACATAGACACATATAGATTAAGAGAAATATTGCAAGAAATAAGAAAGCACAAGACAGGTCTAGTATTAATAACTGGTAAAGTTAATTCTGGAAAAACAACAACACTAAATGCATTTGTACAAGATATGAACAAGATGTTCACAAAGAAAATAGTAATGTTAGAAGAACCAGTAGAATATATTCATAAATCTAACAAAAGTTTTATTGTACAAAAAGAAGTTGGTACAGAATCAGATGTTCCTTCATATTATGAAGGAGTAATAAATCTTTTAAGAGAAGACTCAGATATCGCCATAGTAGGTGAGATAAGAGATAGAGAAACAATGGATGCTGTAATAGATCTAGCAGAAGCAGGAGGTCTTGTTATAGGAACATTACATACACGTTCATGCGGTGAAACAATAGATAGAATAATTGGAATGTATGAACCAAGTGAACATAGAGCTATAAAAAACACGCTATCTAATGTGTTAAAACTTGTAGTATCGCAAAAGTTAATTAATTCAAGAGATGGAAATGTTGTATTAGCTCCAGAAATAATGACTGTAAACACAACAATAGCAGCACTAATAAGACAAGAAAGATTTAGTATTTCTGAGATTCAAGATGCAATTCACCATTCGAATGGTACTAACTTAGTAAGTTTTGAAAGGTCCTTTACAAAGTTATATAAAGAGCATATAATAGACTTAGAAACTATAGAACAAAGTGTAGAACCAGATAGTTTTAAACTAATTACTAATTTGATAGGGGGCGGATATTAATGCCTGAGTATAAATATAGAGGAATGCTTAGGAATGGTAAAATAGTTAGAGGCGTTATGATGGCAAAAAACCGTCATTCGTTACTTAAAAGTTTGAAAGACAGTAGAATACAACCAATCGAAGTTAAAGCGATGAGAGAAAAATTAATATCTGAATCTAAGAAAAAGGTAGATCACTCTAAGCTAGATAAAATCCAAAAGGATTTGGAAAAGCAAAGAATAGCAGGTATTAAGAAAAAGGCTGAAATTAGCCAAAAGCAAACTGCTGCTTCTAAATTAGGATTAGAAATTAATCTGCAAATGCCTAAACCTAAAGACATACTTGTAATGACTAACAGTATGTACGTTCTAAAGAAAGCTAAGTTCAACAACATAGCGACATTAGAATCGTTATATAATAGTACTCAAAACAAGAAATTAAAAGAAACAATAGAAAATATATTAATAGGTGTAGAAGCTGGTGCGTCAATACATGAAATGATGGCGCAATATCCGAAGATATTCCCACCGCTATATATAAATTTCATTAGAGTTGGAGAAAACTCAGGTTCTCTAGATATGGCGTTGTTACATGCTAGAGACTTTATGGAAAGTGAAATAAACCTAAAGAAACAAATTAAAGGTATATTATTACCGAAAGTATTAATGTTTGTTGGTATATGGATTGCAATGATAGCAGCACTATTATATGGTGTTCCATTAATTCAAAATGTATACGATATGTTTGGTGTACAAAAAGAATTGCCACCTGCAACTATGTGGGCGTTAAATTTTTCAAAAGCAATAATGAAATATTGGTATATAGTAGTAATGCTAATAGCAGCTATATATGCAATATTTAAGGTGTATTTATCCACATCCATAGGAAGATATGAATGGGATAAAATGAAGATTAAATTGCCTGTAATAGGAACATTAAACTTGAATATTATAGCAAGTAAATTCTTTAAGGCGATGCTTCTAAATTTAAGAAATGGACAAAGAATACAGGAAAGCTTGGAAAGTGCAAAATCCGTAACAACCAACTATTATTTCTTGTCGTTGGTCGAAACGGGTAAAAACCAATTACAAGCCGGTGGTTCGTGGATAGATCCGTTTGAAGCAGATAAAGCATTCCCGGTAATGGCTATAGAAATGCTTAAAATAGGAATGCAATCCGACCTTGTAGAAATGATGGACAAGGTTGAAGAGTATATTCGTCAAGAAATAGATGAATCAATACAAAAAACAATAAAAATATTACCAGACGTAACATACGTATTTGTTGGTATAGTACTAATATTCTTCGTAATAGTAGTTATGGTTCCGCTTATGGATGTATACATGGGTGGATTCCTTATGGAAGGAATGTAAGATAATATATAGGCAAGGTAAAACACAATATTTATGCCTTGCTTTTTATATAAAAAGGAGGAACAAATGAAAAAAGGTATATCTTTAATAGTATTAGTTATTACAATAATTGTCATGATAATACTAGCAGCAAGTGTAGTTATTACACTTAGTAATACAGGAATAATAAATAGAGCTAGCGAAGCTGTAGATTTATCTAATGAAAGACAAGTACAAGATTTAGCTGCGTTAATTTGGTCAGATGCATTTATGGATAGAAAAAGAGGAAGTGCATTAGAAACAGAAGTGACAACAAAATTATCTGAACAAGGAGTAACATCAGATAAGTGGAATATAACTGTAACAGATACGGGAGTAAGCGTAAAGAATAAGAATAATTTAACATTAGGAGAGCTTATAACAAGTGCAGCAGATTATGGTAAAACCGTAGATTATGAAGCAAATGGAGTTACTGATTGGAAAGTTTTTTATCATACAAATGAATATGTATATTTAATAGCAAGCGAAAAATTGGAGTATGATAAAGTTCCAACTACTATACCAGAAGCGACAATAGCTAAAGTTAGTCTAACAATAGATAATGAAACTAAAGATGTGGGAAATATATGTTGGGAAGAAAATCATGGCCCAACAACTACTGGAACAATACAAAATCCGACATTATGGATGGCTAATTGGAGCAATTATTCAACTAATCCAAATGGGAGATGTGTTTCATATTTTTTAGATGAAACTTATTGGAGTGTATTTAAGAATGCAACAGAAAATTACAAATCATATGTGGTAGGCGCAATAGGAACACCAACAGCAGAAATGTTTGTAGCAAGTTGGAACTCTAAAAGAGAAGCCATAGGAAACGAAGAAATATACAATGTAGAATTGAATTTAACAACTCAAACAGGTGGATATGCTGTAAATGGAACACATGAAATAGAAATAACAAGTACGGATGATTTATATATTTGGAATAACGAATATAATGCAGCTATTTGGTTAGCATCTCCACATAGAGAAAGTCATCTTACATGTTATGTTGGTTTTGATCATGTTGGCGGAACAAATGCATACTTTACCGCTTACGGCATTCGTCCAGTAGTATGCCTAAAAGCATCAATACCAGCAACAGTTGGAACAACAACAGATTTTAGTTTAGTAAAATAAACATAAATTACAAAAATGTCACTAAAAATAGTGGCATTTTTTATATTATGTGATATAATTATACTGAATTTTTGGAGGGATTATTATGAAAAACTTTTTAAGAACAATGTTAGTAATTTTAGGTGTGTTTGCGGTTATTACAGCAGGCTGCTTATTACTTATAGTTTCAGTTGATGGAAATGTGTTAAGATTAGTTAGAGCCTTAGAATATATAATAGAAAATAGAGCACTACAAATAACTTCATTAGTAGTACTTTCAATATATGGATTATTTGGTGTGCTTTCAGTAGCATTAAGCAGTAACTTAAATGATGATGTTAAGAGTGGAGTTGTATTAGAACTTAAAATAGGTGATGTACATATTTCTACACAAACATTTGAAAGTATTGTTACAAATGTTGCTAAAAAATATAATGGAATAAAGACAGCAAAGGTAAATATAAAATTAAGAGAAACTGGAGTAGGTGTAGATCTTTATGTTTATGTATTACAAGACACTGTAATTACAGATATTACATCTAAAATCCAATCAGATATTAAAGATACTGTTCTTAAACAAACTACTGTTGCTGTAGAAAATGTTAATGTAAGAGTTAAGGGAGTATACACACCAAACGAAAATAAAGAAGTTTAAGTTTTCGGAGGGAGTAACTATGAAAAAAGAAAGTTTTTTAGATTATATAATTAAAAATAGATGGGTTATAATATGCTTATTTATAGTATTTATTTTAATACGCATGGGTGTAGTGAAATTTTTGCTAGAAGCATTAATAGTAGTTCTATTGGTCGTAGGTGCTGTGTTTTTAGGAATGCGCATTCAAGAAGATAACGACTATATAACAAGAGCATTTAAGAGAAGAAAAGAAGAAATAAAATACACAATAAAAGATGATGATGAGGAGTAAAAAATGGGAAGAAGAAAGGCAAGAGATGTAAGTTTTAAATATGTATATGCAACGCTTTATGGTAATTGCGAAATGGAAGATACATTAGAAAGCATTATAACAGTATCTGAAGAAGATATGAAAGCTTTAGATAGCGAAGAAAAAGAATATTTTGATTCTGTTATTATGCGGTATCTCTGAAAATCAAGAAAAAATAGATAATATGATACTTGCGAAATTAAAAAACTGGAGCATTGAAAGAATATTTAAAATAGATCTTGCAATACTTAGACTAGCAGTTTATGAAATCGCATTCACAGAAGGTATTCCACCGAAGGTAGCCGTAAATGAAGCGGTAGAATTAGCTAAAAAATATGGAAATGATGCTTCTTCAAACTTTGTCAATGGAGTACTTAGGGAGATTTTAAAAGACAGGGAAGTATAATGGAAGAAAGAAAAGTATTTACAGTTTCTAATGTGAATAAGTACATAAAAATGGTGTTCGATAAGGACCCGTTTTTGTCGTATGTAGCCATAAAAGGTGAGATAACAAATTTTAAGGCACATCAATCGGGACATTTGTACTTTACACTTAAAGATGAAACTTCAACAATAAAATGTGTAATGTTTAGAAATGCAGCGCAAAATTTAAACATCAAACTTTCAGATGGTGCGTCTGTAGTTGTAACAGGAACGGTTAGTGTTTATGATGTTGGTGGTACTTACCAAGTATATGTAAGGAGCATATCCTTAGATGGTGTTGGTGAGCTTTACCAAAAATATGAAGCACTAAAAGCAAAACTTGAGGCTGAAGGATTATTTAGCCCAGCATATAAAAAGAAAATACCATACATGCCAAGTCGTGTTGGTGTAATAACATCAAGTACTGGTGCAGTTATTAGAGATATAATAAATGTAAGTACAAGACGTTTTACAAATGTTAATTTGTTGCTTTATCCAGCAGCAGTTCAAGGTGCAGATGTTGCATCAACTGTAATTGAAGGAATAAAGACATTTAATAGTAGAGATGATATAGATGTAATAATTATAGCTAGAGGACGGCGGCTCTTTTGAAGATCTATTTGGGTTTAATGATGAAAACTTAGCAAGAGCAATATTTGCATCAAGAATACCTATAGTATCTGCAGTAGGGCATGAAACAGACTTCACTATTTGTGATTTTGTTTCAGATTTAAGAGCTCCAACACCAAGTGCGGCAGCAGAGCTTGTATATCCGTCTGAAGCAGAAATAAAGTCTAAACTAGATTCGTTAAATATTCGTATGAGAACAGCAGTGTTAAATAAACATGCAAGATATAAACAATATTTAACAGCACTTACAAAAGGTAGACTAGAAAAACGTCCTATGGATATTATTGCTAGATATAGAATGATGACAGATAACTATGTTAAACATTTAGAAGCAGGTGTAATTAAAGCACAAACTAAATGTAGAACAGCTTTTGAAAAACAAGTGGCATTATTAGATTCATTAAGTCCATTAAAGACAATGGCTAGAGGCTACTCAGTTGCTACAAATGAAAGTGGCAAGTTAGTAAATAAAACTGGAGATGTTAAATCGCGGTGAAAGCCTAATAGTTAAAGTATTAGATGGAAAAATAAAAACAAGAGTAGAAGGCGTAGAGGCTTAAGGAGGAAATATGGAAAAGACTTTTGAACAAAGCATTAAAGAATTAGAACAAGTAGTATTAGAACTTGAAAAAGGTGATTTAAGCCTTGATGATGCAATAGCTAAATTTGAAGCAGGCATCAAGCTTTCAAAAGAATGTGAAAGCAAACTAGATACTGCAGAAAAGAAAATAAATGTACTAGTTGGAAAAGATGAATTAAAAGAAGAGCCTTTTGTTGTAGAAGAATAGTTATTTACACATAATTACAATAGGTGATTATGTGGATAAGAAGAAATTAAAATTAAAGGATATAAATATAGCTGTGGAAAAAGAAGAAACAAATAGAATAAAAGAAGAAGACTACGGTTATGATTTTGTTCCTACACTTAGCAATTCTTTAAATATTGATGAACAAAAGGTAGAAACTAAAAGATTAGAAAATATTGAAAAGAAAAGAGGAAAATAAAATGAGTGAATTTACAATTAAAGATATAGTTGCATTATGCAAAAACAGAGGATTTATATATCCTGGTTCAGAAATATATGGTGGTCTTGCAAACACTTGGGATTATGGTCCTTTAGGTACAAGACTTAAAAATAACATAAAAGATACTTGGAGAAAAAGATTTATCCAAGAAAGAAAAAACAGCTTTGAAGTTGACGCAGACATATTAATGCATCCAAGAGTATGGGAAGCAAGTGGTCACGTAGCAAGTTTCTCAGATCCGCTTCTAGACTGTAAAGAATGTAAAATGAGACTTAGAGCAGATAATCTAATAAATGATTTTGATGAAAATGCTCACGCAGATGGTATGACTAAAGAACAAATGGTAGAATACATTACTGAACACAAAATACCATGTCCAAAATGCGGAAGCTCTAATTTTACAGGTATTAGAGAATTTAACTTAATGTTTGCTACACAAAGAGGTGTAACAGCAGACAATCAATTAACAATATACTTAAGACCAGAAAATGCTCAAGGTGAGTATGTTAACTTCTTAAATGTTCAAAGAACAATGAGAGCTAAACTTCCATTTAGTATTGGTCAAATAGGTAAAGCATTTAGAAATGAAATAACACCAGGTAACTTTACATTTAGAACAATAGAATTCGAACAAATGGAATTCCAAACATTCTGTAAAGAAGGACAAGATGAAGAGTTATATGCATACTTCAAAGAATATGGTAAAAAATATTTCATGGATTTAGGTTTACCAGCTGAAAAATTAAGATATCATGATCATGAAAAATTAGCATTCTATGCTAAAGCAGCTTGTGATATAGAATACTTATTCCCATTTGGTTGGGGTGAAATAAACGGTACTCACAACAGAACAAACTATGACTTAACAAGACACCAAGAATTTAGTGGTACAAGACAAGAATATATCGATCTTGAAACTAACGAAAGATATATTCCATATATCATTGAATCTACATATGGTCTAGACAGAACAGTTCTAGCTGTAATGTGTGAAGCTTATGAAGTTCAACAATTAGGTGAAGGTGATGAAAGAGTAGTATTACACTTAAGTCCAAGAATAGCTCCAATTAAAGTAGCAGTTCTTCCTTTATCTAAGAAATTATCTGAAAAAGCTAACGAAGTATATGATATGCTAAGAGCAAAATATATGTGTGATTACGATGAATCTGGAAGTATCGGTAAGAGATATAGAAGACAAGATGAAATTGGTACTCCATACTGTATTACAGTAGACTTTGATACATTAGAAGATGGTACAGTAACAGTAAGAGATAGAGATACTATGGAACAAGTAAGAGTTAAGATAGATGAACTTGAAGCTTACTTTGGAAATAGATTTGATATCTAATTAAAGTAATAAATAAAATATTTATAAAGCTTGGACATATACATATGGTTATGATATAATAACCGTATGTAAAGCCAAGCTTTATTGTTTTAATAGGGGGTATATAAATGAAGCAAAAAATATCGGTAATAGCACCTTGCTATAATGAAGAGGAAGTAGTAGATAAATTTTATGATAGAATGTCAAAAGTATTAAAAGGATTTACGGATTATGATTATGAGATGATATTCGTAAATGATGGAAGTAAAGATAATACTTTAGATATGCTTGTAGATTTAGCGAATAAAGATGAAAATGTTAAAGTGGTTTCTTTCTCAAGAAACTTTGGACATCAGGCAGCAGTTACAGCTGGTATGAGAAACAGTTCTGGAGATGCTGTGGTAATTATAGACGTAGACTTACAAGATCCACCAGAAACAATTGGGGATATGGTAGAACTTTGGAAACAAGGAAATGATGTTGTATATGCAGTAAGAAAAACTCGTGAGGGTGAAAGCAAATTTAAGTTAATGACAGCTAAAGCTTTCTATAGATTACTTAATAAATTATCTGATGTATATATTCCATTAGATACGGGAGATTTTAGATTAATAGATAGAAAAGTGGTAGATGTAATATGTTCTATGCCAGAACACAATAAATTCTTAAGAGGATTAGGTAGTTGGGTAGGATTTAAGCAAATACCATATGAATATGATAGAAAACAAAGAGCTGCAGGAAAGACTAAATATCCATTAAAGAAAATGCTTAAATTAGCACTTGATGGTATGATTAGCTTTTCAACTAAGCCACTTAAAATAATTGCTGGACTTGGAATATTTAATATAATATTATCTTTTGCAATTTTAGTATATGCACTATGTTCATATATATTTGAGCTAAATACATTAATGCCAGGTTGGACATCTATAATGGTAACAATGACATTTATGTTTGGTATGCTATTTATAGCTATATGGATACTTGCAGAATACATTTCTAGAATATATGATGAAACAAGAAAGAGACCAGAATATATTATTAGAGATAAATTTAATTTAGACAAGTAGGTGTAATATGGGGAAAGTTAATATAAAGAAAAACATAGCGCCTATATTACTTATAATAGCAATGGTAGTAAGTATTATAATACTATGCCCAAAACCAATGCAAAACGATACTTTTTGGAGTATAAAAGTGGGTGAAAAGCTTGTTAAAGATGGAATTTGGGATGTTGATCCGTTTTCTATGCATGACGGCTTGAAATATGTTGCACACCATTTCTTTACAGATGTAGTAATATATTTTGCATATGTACTAGGTGGATTTACAGGGTTATATGTATTAGAAATATTGATGGCACTTGGACTTGCATGGATACTTTATTTATTAAATAAGGAGCTGTGTGGAAGTAAAAAGCTATCTTATTCAATGCTTTGTGTACAAATGGTTTTACTTACATTATTTATTTCTGTTAGAGCACAAATGATAAGTTATATGTTATTTGCTCTTGAGTTGCTATTGTTAGAAAAGAGTAGAAAACAAGATAAGCTTAAATATTATATAGGTCTTGGGATAATACCATTGTTGCTTACAAACTTCCATATGGGAGTAGCTCCATTTTACTTTATACTTTTAGGAGTATATGGTTTAGATGCATTAAATATTAAGTTTTTATGGTTAAAAACAAATACTAAACCAGATAGCAAAAGATTTAGAAAATTAATACTTTTAGGTATAATTGGGATAGTGTTGCTGTTTGTTAATCCATATGGAATAGATGGAGTAGTGTATTGTTTCAAAACTTTAGGAAATGACTTTATAAATACATATATAGATGAATTCCAACCATTCTCAATGAGAGATAGTATTACAATGTTACATGTATTTTATATAATATTTGTATTATTTGTATTCATGGTAAGTAAAGCAAAAGTAGAACTAAAAGATATGCTTTTAATATTTGGAACATTGTTTATGCATTTTACAGCATATAGATATACAAGTTTATTTATAATATGTAGTGCAGTAATAGTTAAATATATACTAAGCATAATAAAGACAATGGAGCTAGAAAAAGTAGACAAAATAGCATTTGTTGTAACAAGTATACTAGTTATGTTAGTACTTGGTGTGGATATGCTTTCTACTAGAAATATGGATTATCTAGAAGATGCTGTTGCTCCAGTAAAAGCAGTTGAAGTATTAAAAGAAAATATAGACAAAGATACTATTTTATACAATGAATATATTTGGGGAGGATACCTAATATTAAATGACATTGAGGTGTTTATAGATTCGAGAGCAGATTTGTATACTGAAGAATATAATGAAGGAATAACTGTAGCAAAAGATTTTGCAAAGATTCAAATGTTACAAGAAGGATATAAAGAGGCAATTAAGAAGTATAACTTTAATACATATTTAGTACATACTAACTCATTAACTTCTAGAATGTTAGATGATAAAGAGGATATTGAATGCATTTATACTGATGATACAGCTAGTATATATAAAAAAATAAAATAATAGAATAATAAAAATATATACGTAAAGAATAACAACTACAGTTGTTATTCTTTTTTATTTCTAAAAACTATTCCATTTTGAAAAAATATGTAATATAATCATAAAAGATAATGGGGGACTATATATGGAAAATTATGAAGAACTAAAAAAACATGTAAACATATTATTAGTAGACGATGATTTGGACTACATACAAGTAACGGCCTTTTTCTTAAAAACAAAAGGATATAATGTAGATATTGCGACTAGTGGTTCGGATGCAATAAACAAGGTAAGCAATGGTAATTTCCATATTATATTGTTGGACTATTATATGCCTGAACTTACAGGAGAAGATGTAGTAAATAAAATACGTGAGTTTAATGATAGAGTTATAATAATATTACAAACTGGATTTGCTGGTCAACAACCACCAGAAGAAACATTAAAAAGACTTAATATACAAAATTATCACGACAAATCTGATGGCGTAGAGAAGTTATTATTACAAGTAACGGCAGCAGTTAGAATATTTAATCAACAAAATTTAATTGAACTTTCTAGATATAGAATAAATGCTATGGGAAAACTAGTTAAAGGGATAGCTGAAGAATTAAAAACTCCGCTACTATCTATAGGAGCTAGTATGGAAGCAACAAAAATGCTTGTAGAAAGCATAAAGTCTGAAACAGGCGATGAAGCTTATGGTAAGTTAAATGCAGCATATTTAAATAGCAAGAGCCAAATAGAAAGAATAGATAAGATTTGTAAAACAATAATAAATCAAACAGATGAAGGTAGTGCAAAAGTAGGACTTACAGTTGGAGATATTATTGAAACATTAAAACTTATGACTGCAAATGAAATGAGAAGTAAATGTGTTACATTTGAAGAAAATGTATCATTAAAAACGGATTCGTATGTATACGGAGCTATTGATGATGTAATATTTATACTTTGTGAGATTGTACACAAGTTAGTTGAAAAATCTGAAATGGGAGATAAAATTTTATTAAATATGCGTGAAAATGATACAGCTTGGTACATTTCATTAAGTAGTGATAAATCTCACTTATTAAACAAAACTCAAATATATTTAATAAAAAATATAACTGGAAGAATTGCAGATGTTGGATTTGAGGAAGTTGCAAATCAATATGTAATTGAATTAAAGAAGAACAAAGGAGAATAATTATGGGTGGAAATAAATTAATGGGTATAGCTGTAATAATATTAGGAATAGCTTTTATAGTATTAGGAATGGGAATGGCATATCGTAATATGAATGCAGCACCTGATACAAATACAGATGATACTAATGTAAAACCATATACTGAATCTGTTTATCTAGAAGTAATGGAATAACTAACAATAAGTTAATAAATATAGAGACTATTTAATTAGTCTCTTTTATTTTTTCTATTGGCAAAAGTAAAAAAATATAGTATAATATTAAAGTACACGGGGGTGTACTGGTTTCGACGGCTATTTTAAAGTACAGGTAGCGAGTAGTGGATGGTCGCTTTGGCCACTATAAAAAAGCGAAATTTTAAATTTAAACGCTGATAATAGATTAGCAATGGCTGCTTAGTATAGCGCCTGTTCATATATTTTTCGCCGTAGGGAATATATGGGCATCAATTATACGGAAAACAAAGTTATTCTTGCCATTGGAATAATGGGTAACAAAATGGCTACTGGATATAAGTTTTGTATCTATTACAAGTATCTGGGAAACAACAAATAGATACTGCACTCGGAGAAGCAGGTATGTATAGAAATTTTCGGACATGGGTTCAATTCCCATCACCTCCACCAAATAAAACACTAATCAGAAATGGTTAGTGTTTTTTGTTTTATTAAATTTTTTCTTGTATATGTGCTAACTTGATTTATTATGTAAATTAGTGTATACTTATAGCGGTATATTTAATGAATCCTTTTTATGGATGATTGTATCATTTAACAAAATAATTATTTTAGGAGGATAGCTAATGCTTTCGAAAGAACAAAAAGAAAAATTACGGAAGATACATATCTATGAATTGTCTAACGAAGAAAAGAAAGGCAAAGCAATTGTAAGAAAGTTAATTCCAAAAGGAAAGAAGGACAAAGAAAAATCTTGCTGGAAAGAGGTTGTATTTAAGATTCCCAGTACTTATGAAATACTTGAGGATGTTATTGTACGTATCTTGGCGAATGGTTTTACGAGTGTAGAAAGAGTTGCTCCGGCAAATGCAAATTGTATTGTACGAGTTTATCAGAAATTGCACTATAATTACGATTCGAGTATGATATTCAATTTGTATGGTGCAGATGTTTTTGTAAGACACGGATCTAGATGGACCTCAGAATGTGAAGGGACTGGAAGAGAGTTTTATTTAGACTATACAAAATGTTTGGTAGGTCAGTGGCTTTACCAAGACGAGGAAATTATTTTTGATACAGATTTTGTAGATTTCTATGTCAGAGTAATTCCTGAAGAAAAACAAGTATAACGTTTATCAAACAGGAGGAAGAATAATGTTTGGAGTTAGTTTAACAGTTGTTTTAATTGCAGCTCTTGTAGGGGCAGTTATAGGCGGTGCGGTAGTGGGCTTTGTGTGTTATCGTAAGGGATACAACAAGATGCATAAAGAAGCGCATGAGTATGCAAAGTTGCACCTGCTTGGATTTAATCTATAAAATAAAACTGGAGGAAAAAACATGAAGATAACAGAACTACCGGCATACATACGGTTAAGAGAATGGTTTGATTCTAAGGGTTATACCGAAGGAATAAAGGACGACATGCCAATATATTGTTGGGATGGCGCTTGGCATCGTTCAAGTAATCTGGAAACCGGACATTATGTGTACGGAATTGAACATTCGCGTATCAAATTTGTTGATGTACCAGTTATGCACAGAACAAGAGAATTTTTCTTGCATGCATTATCTGGTGCATATGAAGAGCTTGTTGGATATGTAAAAAATCACATTACGGATTTCGATAAGCAATTCTTCAAAGATCACATAGCAACGGAATATTACTGCCTTGAGTTTGCTTTAAACGATTTTGAGTATATGCCTCTTGAATACATTGATGAAGAGATGGTGGCGTGTGCTATGTTTAGGGCAATAAATATGCGCTACGTTGAAAGACGAGGCGATTGTGATGACTGGTTCTATTCTGTATATAGAAGAAAACCTGAAGTACTTACTCAAGATTTGTATATCCTTGGCGCACGTTGCTTTGGCGAAAGAAGAGGTGGAGTAAACAAATTTCTTGAAATTACACCTGAAGAATATAGAACACCAGAATATTACCTTGCATTGTGTCTAAATAATAGCACACCTGTCATGGAAGATATTCCGGAGAATATTCTTACCACAAGTTTTCTTGTAACATTGCTTAATGATGATGTAGAAAATATTCGTGCATTTAGCGCGAAGGCTCTTGAAAGAGAAGCTATGATGCAAGATAAGGGAATGGTAAAGTTCTGGCAGGCGGCTGTAATTAACAAGGGATATTCCATAAGAGATATTCCGCTTAATGAAGAGCGAATAAACTTTTTCTTGTCGCTCTATCCTAAGGATAGTTCGGAGTATGAGTTCGGTTTCAAGAGACATTACAAGGAATACCTTAGAGAAAAGAATGGTGAGGAAAGACCGAGAAATACCACAAGTGAGCTTGCAGGTATGATGGCGCTTATGGGTGCTATGTCTGGTATACCTAACGATGAAGCAATCGACCAAAGTACTCAGTTTATGAAAGGGACAACCAATAGAAAAACACATCTTCCTATACATTATGCTAATAGGGTGCCTGAAAAGTATTCTAAGGTATATGATAAAGAAGAGTATTTATTGGAAGTGTACAAGAAACTTGGTATTCAGGTTGAAGGTGAATCTGATTGGTTTTATTATGATGTCATTATTCCGGAAACTCTTTCGGTATCTATGGTTGATGGAGACTATGTTGTAAAAGATGAAAAAGGAAATATTCTTATTCGTTATTACGACAGGGGACCGTTTTACGACAGATCTGTTAATGTAACAGAGATTAATGTTACACTTTAACAAATTAACAAATATTAAAGAGGAGTTCTACATTTGTAGAGCTCTTCTTTATTTTTTTATACATATTATATACTTAACTTGCATTTGAAAAACACTTAATATATAATGTGCTTATTAAGGGGGAGACTAAAGATGAAAGAAGTTTCACTAAATTTTGAAGGTCTAATATATTATATTGAAGATGAAGAAATGAAACAAATGGAGCCAGCGGTTTTAGCTGCTCATGATATGTTAGAAGAAAGAACAGGCGCAGGAAGAAGTATGCTAGGATGGAAGGACTTGCCTGAAAGAATTACAGAAGAAGAAATCGCTAAAATTAAAGAAGCGGCGGATAAGATAAGAACTCAAGCTGAAGTGCTTGTTGTAATAGGAACAGGGGGATCATATTTAGGTGCAAAAGCAGTTATAGACATGCTATCTGATCCGTTATATAACATGCAACCAAACAGCAAGAGAAATGGGCCACAAGTATTGTTTGTGGGTAATAACTTAAGTGGTAAATATTTAAGAAGTGTAATTGAATATATTGAAGATAAAGATGTAGCTATAAATGTTATATCTAAATCTGGTACTACATTAGAACCGGCAATTGCTTTTAGAATATTAAAATTATTTATGGAAGAAAAGTATGGTATAAGTGGTGCTGCTGAAAGAATATATGTAACTACTGATGCTGAAAAAGGATTATTAAGAGAAATAGCTATAAAAGAAGGCTATGAAACATTCATAATTCCTCATGATGTAGGTGGAAGATATTCAGTTCTATCTCCAGTAGGGTTATTACCAATAGCAGTAGCAGGAATAAATTTTGAAGATATTCTAGATGGCGCATTATTTGCAAGACATATGTTTAATGTACGTAAGCTAGAAGATAACGATTGTTACAAATATGCTGCAGCAAGAAATATACTACATAGAAAAGGTAAAGATATTGAAGTAATGGCAGCGTATGAACCTTCTTTACAATATTTTATCGAATGGTATAAACAACTATTTGGTGAAAGCGAAGGTAAAGATGGTAAGGGAATATTCCCAGCTGGTGTTACATTTACAGCAGATTTACATTCTATGGGACAATTATTACAAGATGGTAAGAGAAACTTATTTGAAACAGTTCTTAATATCGATGTAGATAAGAGCTTTATAAAAGTTCCTGAAATAGAAAACAGCATGGACAATCTAGATTATATAGCAGGAAAGACAATAGCAGAAATAAACAAGGTTGCAGAGAAAGCAACATGCATGGCTCACATGGAAGGTGGCGTGCCAATTATAGAAATAAACATTAAGGAACTTAACGCATATAGCGTTGGCCAATTAATATACTTCTTTGAAAAAGCATGTGCAATAAGCGGATACATGTTAGGAGTAAATCCATTTGATCAACCAGGTGTTGAAGAATACAAGAGAAGAATGCGTGAGATGCTAAATAGAGATTAAGGATAGTAGAATGAAGAATATATTTAAGTTCGGTATAACTGGCAACACATTAAAATTAATAGCTTTAATAACTATGGTATTAGACCACATTGGATACTATTTTGCCAGTGAATTAGACTATGGAGTGATATTAACATTAAGATGGCTAGGAAGAATGGCTATGCCAATATATACATATTTAGTAGTACAAGGCTTTTTCTATACTAAAGATTTCAAAAAGTACATATGTAGAATGTTTGTATGGGCTCTGGTAACGCAAGCAAGTGTAGCGGTGATAGGATATATAGGCTTCAGAATTACTGAAATGTATTATCCACAAGTTTGTGAGAGCTTGAATGTGTTATTTACATACGCAATAGCATTAATAATATTAAAGTTATTGCATGAAAGAATTATTATAAAAAAATGGGATTATACTAAAAACTTGAGCGTAAGATTACTTTTAACAATAGTTTTATGTTCGATAGTAGTTGTAGCACCTATGGATTATTCATATATAGGTTTAGTGTTATCTATATTATTCTATTTCATAGAGAAATATAAAACTAAATATTTAATATGGATGGAAGGATTTAGACAAGGATTAGGTAAGTATATTAAGTTTGATGATTCTAAAGTTGTAAAAATAGTATATATATTAGTATTAACCTTAGCATTAGCTGCTCTAGCACCTGTAGAGCCATATCCTCTTCCAGTAATATTAGCTATAATACCGATAGGTTTATATAATGGAGAAAGAGGAAATAAGTCAAAAATATTAAAATATGGTTACTATTTAGCATTCCCTTTGCAACATGTTTTACTATATTCGCTAGCAATAATGTTCGTGTTAACATAATTTTAACATTTTTCTTTACTTTTAATGTGCGCTGTGGTATAATTTTATTGTATTTAGGAATTATTTCGGTCTAAAATACATAAGAATAAGTATAAAAGCACATAAGGAGGAAAGAAAGTGGAAATATACAGTGAAAACAACTTTGTTACTTTAGGTGGTACAGTAGCATCAACATTAGAAGAAAGCCATGAAATTTATGGAGAAAAGTTTTACAGATTCTATATAGAAGTAGATAGATTAAGCGGTATGGCAGACAAAATACCAGCAATAATATCTGAAAGACTAATAGATGTTAATAACTTTGCTATTGGCAAATTAATAAAAATTGAAGGTCAATACAGATCATACAACCAAGTATTAGAAAACGGAAAATCTAAATTAATACTTTCTGTATTTGTAAAAGATATAAAAACAGAAGATTTAGATGAAAAAACAAAAATGGAAAATTCTTTAACATTAATAGGTTGTATTTGTAAACCACCAATATACAGAAAAACACCTTTAGGAAGAGATATAGCAGATGTACTTGTAGCAGTAAACAGAGCGTATAACAAATCTGATTACATTCCTTGTATTTTATGGGGAAGAAACGCAAAATTCTGCCAAAACCTAGCTATAGGAACTAACGTTAAATTAGAAGGAAGAATCCAAGCTAGAGAATATGAAAAGAAATACGAAGACGGAACAGCAGAAAAAAGAGTTGCATACGAAGTATCTGTTTCTAAATTTGAAGAATATAAAAAAGAAGACTAGAAAATAATTTACGGATTAAAAGCACTTAGTGAAAACTAAGTGCTATATTTTATACTTAAAGGATTTATATGTTTTCCGTTTTTGTATAATGTAAAGTGAAGATGGGGACCTGTTGTCATTCCGTTTAGTTTCCCGTTTTTTAGATACTTTGCCCCTACAAACGCGACCAGTTCTCTAGCTTTTACGTTTTGCCCTTTCTTTACTATAAAGTCAGATGAAATATGTGCATACATAGATTTATATCCATTTGAGTAAGTAATAATAACATTATTACCATAACCATTAGAATAACCAATAAATGATACAACTCCATCAGACATAGAATAAAGTTTAGTACCTTCAGATAACGCTATATCTATGCCGTTATGGAAATGATAGTAATTAAGTGTTCTGTAACCATATTTTGAAGTTATAATATAATTTTTATTTTTGATAGGGAAATATATATCTTTGTTTGGATTAAGTGAAAATAAACTAATAAAGAATGTAAAAAGTAATATAAAAAGTATATTTTTATTTTTCATAAAGCAATAATAACACGCAAGACAGGTCGTGTCAAATTAGAATAATTGTCGAAAAAAGCAGGAGGTAAGATAAAAAATATTACAATAATATTACAAATGAAAAAAATAGTTGCATAAATTAAAATCGCGTGGTAGAATACAGGTATATCATAAATAAGGAGGAAATATTATGAAAAAATTAATGAAAGTATTACCAGTTATGATGTTAGTATGCTTAGCATTTACTTCTGTATTTGCTATAAACATGAACCTTAACAACTTAACTCAAGGACAAGGTGGAGCTTCTGCAATAACAGCTGCTGCAGGTAGAACTTGGGCTACAGTTGTAACAATAGTTCAAATACTAGCAGTTGCTGCAGTAGTATTTGCAGGTTTAAGATACATGTTTGCATCAGCTGACCAAAAAGCAGATATCAAAAAGAGCATGGGAACATTAGCAATTGGTGCTGTTCTAGTATTCGGTGCTACTACAGTAATCAAATTCGTATCTAACGCAACTAACCAAATTATTAGATAATAAAAAAATGAAATTAACAAGGGCAAGCAAATGCTCTTGTTTTTTTTATATTTAAACATGACAAATTTATATAATGTTACAAAAAGATTACAAAATAAGTATGTGAATAAAAAATCTTGCAAAAACGCTTGCTAAATGGTAAAATGCAAGTATAGAAATGAAAGAGGTATAAAATATGAAAAAATTAACAAAGAGATTAGTAAAAATATTACCTGTTGTATTAATGGTGTGCTTTGTTGTTACTTCGGTTTTTGCAGCTAACACAAACATAGATATTCCAAATGGAGCATCAGGTTCAGCTTCATCAACAATAAAGAACGCTACAGGTAAAGTTTGGGCTACAGTTATAACAATAGTTCAAATATTGGCAGTTGCGTCTGTTGTATTTGCTGGTGTTAGATATATGGTGGCTTCTGCAGATCAAAAAGCAGATATAAAGAGAAGCTTAGGAACATTAGCTATAGGGGCAGGATTAGTATTCTGTGCAACTTCGATAATTAAATTTGTTGTTAATTCAGCAAACCAAGTTATAAGATAGGCATCAAAATATTACAAAATAATTACAAAACACGTTTGCAATATGAAATTTGTTGCATATAAAATAATAAAATGGTAAAATTCAAATTAGGAATAAGATAAGGAGAAAGATTTATGAGTAAAAAAATAATAGCTAGTTTAGTTGTAGTATGTATGGTAGTTTTAGCTGGTATATTTGTTACTACTTATGCAGTAAATGCAAGTTTTCCAAGTGGTTCTTCAGCTACTTCCACATTAACAAGTGCTGTTGGTAAAACATGGAATACTGTAAGTTTAGTTGTACAAGTAATAGCAGTTGCAACTGTTGTATTTGCAGGTGTTAGATACATGTATTCTTCAGCTGAAAAAAGAGCAGACATAAAAAAAGGTTTATCATATTTAGCGATAGGTGCTGTATTTGTATTTGCAGCTGCGTCAGTAGCAAGATTTGTCGTTAGAGCTGGTGACCATATAATTTAATTTATTAAGTGTACAAGAGATAAGTGCATTTTTGTATGAGGTGAGAAAAAATGTTAAAAAAAGTATTAATTAGTGTGATGCTATTTGTATTATTAGTAACTCCACAAATAGTTGTTAATGCAGGTCTTTTAGGAAATGTTATAGGACAAGGTACAAACTTTGTAAAAGGACATAAGACAGAAGCAATAGGAAATTCGATAAAAACAATAATAATGAATGATATAAAACCAGCTGTGTTTAGTATAGGAACATTAATATTTGCAGCTGTTACTGTAATACTTGGTGTTAAGTTTATCTGGTCAAGTGCGGAAGGTAAATCTGAAGTTCAAGAAGCATTACCAGGTTTTGTATTAGCGGTAATATTCTTCTATTTAGCAGAACCGCTTATAGACTTCTTATTAGGAAGCACATCAGCTTTCACAGGATTTAGTAGCATAAATACAATGATAAAAAATGCTGGTGCTGGTACAACAAGTTGGAGTACTATAGCAAGTGCTACAATAGGACTAATAAACTATGTTGTTAAGTATTTAGCTTTAGCAGGATTAGTATATCTAGGTATTAGATATATGATAGCATCTGCTGAAGGTAAAGCATCAATGAAAGTTAGCATGACAGGAGCTGTAATAGGTGTATTATTTACATTCTTAGCTACAAATGTTGTACAATTTATCATCGACGCAGGAGACAATATTATATAAAAAAATATTCGTAAAAAAGCAAATATTTCACAAATATTTCAAACAAAATACAGAAATATTTAAAAGCATAAAAAGAGCGATAGAAAACGGCAGAAATGTTGTATTCTATCGCTCTTTATGATATTCTTTAAGGGATAAATAGGAGGTTAAAAATGGGAAATACTTATGGGGTTCCTAGAAGTGCAAAAGGTGAATCGAGAATACTATATATATTCACTGTAAAGTCGCTAGTAGCAACAGCTATTATGGGTGCTATAGGTCTTATACCATATAACATATTAGCTAAGATGGAGCTTAAAACGGCGGGAATAATCGTTGTAGTATGCTTCGCGGCATTGGGGTATGGAATAATGACACTTAAAATACCTGATTCTCCAATAATGGGTAAATTTAGGAGAGCTGGTGGAGAACAACTAAGCGATATATTGATTCGCACACTTACTTTTAGCAAAAGAAAAAAGATTTACGTATATCGTAAGGAGGGTAAAAAACTATGGGACAAGAAGTAATGATTTTGATTGTTCTAGGTACAGTACTTGTTGTAGCGGGATTTGTATTCATGCTATCAAAAGGGAAATCGCAACCTGGACCATCAGAAACTATAGGTGGAAATGGTACACCATCAACACCGGTCGAAGCAAAAAAAGTTAAAAGAGTGGAAAAACCAGTAGATAAACACGACATGAGCGGATTTATCAAATTCGATAAAATTGCTAATGATATGATTTATCAAAACAATGGTGAAAGATACTCAATGGTTTTACAATGTAAAGGTGTTAACTATCACCTAATGTCAGAAATCGAACAAATGGCGGTTGAAGAAGGTTTTATAATGTTCTTAAATACATTAAAATTCCCAATTCAATTATATGTTCAAACAAGATCAGTAGACTTATCTGAAAACATAAAGACATACAAAGATAGAGTTAAAGGCTTTATAGACAAACAAAATGAAGTTTCAGCTAAATGTGCAGAAGTTGAAGATGACGTTGATTCAACAAATGAAGAAATAAGCTATATGAGAAAAGAAAAATTAAAATACACAAATATAGCAGAGTATGTATCAGACATAACAAGATATGTTGAAAGAATGGCACTTAATAAACACATGTTACAAAGAAACTTCTACATCATATTCTCATACAACAAAAATGAATTAGCTACAATGGAAAAATTCACAAAAGAAGAATATGAAGATATGTGTTATAGAGAATTATACACAAGAGCACAAGCAATAATGGGTTCTTTAGCAACATGTTCTGTAACAAGTAGAGTATTAACATCTAACGAAGTTGCACAATTGATATATTCTTCTCTAAATAAAGATGATGAAAAATTAATGAACATCAAAGATGCATTAGAAGCCGGATTATTTAGATTATATACTTCAAGCGAAGATGTTCTTAAGAAGAAGAGAGAAATGCTTGATGCTGAACTACAAAAAGAGGGCATGAAACGTGTTGAACAAGTTGTAGAACAAGCAAGAGCTAAAGGAATGCTAGTAACTGAAGCTGAAAGTGAAGAAGCAGTTCAAAAAGAAATAGATAAGAGAGCAATTAAAATAATTGATCAATCTGAAGTTGATGAAAAAGTAAAAAACACATTAAAAGATGTTATAAAAGATAACAGAAGAGAACGTGTTAAGAAAATGAACGAAGCTTTAGGCAGAACAGAAAATTCAGAAAAGAAGAGTGTTCTAATGCAAGATTCAGTTTTAACAGCAAACGATGTTTTATCTGAAGAAACTGAAAACATTGGAACTGATGCAGAAGCGAGAGCTGAAGCGGAACAACAAACACCATCAGAACCTGTAATGCCGGTTCAAGAACCGGTAGTTGAAATGGTAGAAGAACCATTAGTTCAAGAACAAGCAGTAGTTGATGTTAGTGAACCGGTTATTGAAACACCAGTAGTAGAAGAACCAGTTGTAGAAAATGTTGTTGAAACACCAGCAGCGCCACAACCATTCTCACCACTTGCTGGAATGGACGATCTTCTAGATGATGAAGATGATGATGACATGATAATAGGAACAAAGGAAGGAGAGAGTACAAATGAAGGATAAAGCAGAAAAACCAGTAAAAGAAGAGATGATACAAGCTAGTGACGAAGAACAAGATGTCCTAAGTCTTAATAAATCTAGCTTAAAAGATTTAATATCTCCATCTGGAATAGATGCATCGCATTACGATTACCTTGAAATATTTTCAAAGATTTCTCGTTTTGCACGTACATTCTATGTAACAACACTTCCAAGACAAGCAACTTTCCCATATTTCTTAACAGATATATATAATTTTGGAGATATAAACACATCAGTGTATATAACACCAATACCAGAAACTGTTTCTCAAACAGATCTTAATAGAACAATAGTTGAGCTACAATCTGAAAGATTAGTTGCTCAAGATAGAGGAGATATCAACAGAGAATCAGTACTTGCAATAAAACAAGCGGAAGCAGAAGCGCTAAGAGACCAAATAGCATCTGGTTACAATAAGCTATTTGAAGCGACAATGATATCTACATTATTTGCTTATTCAAAAGCAGAGTTAGATAAAATGTCTGAGCTTTTAGCAATGGAAGCTTCAAAGAGTATGATAGGTATGAAAGCTGCATGGGCAATCCAAGAAGAAGCTTTCCAATCTAATTTACCTCTTAACAACAACTCAGTTAAGAGAAAACATACTTTTGATAGAGGTTCAATGGCAACTGTGTTCCCATTTGTAACTTCAGATGTTGGACATGATACAGGTGTTCCAATAGGAATTAACAAACAAACAGGATTACCAATAATATTTGATAACTTCCATAGAAGCCTAACAAACTACAATATGGTTATCTTCGGAAAATCTGGTTCGGGTAAATCCGTAACAATTAAAACAATAATGGCAAGAAGTGCGGTTCTAATGGGAATCGAAAGTCTAGTAATAGACGCCGAAGGAGAATATGTTGTTGTTGCTGAATCGCTTTGTGGATTTAACGTAACAATAAGCCCAACAAGTGATAAGGTAATAAACATATTTGATATAGATGCCGAGGTTGTAAAAGATGAAATAACAGGTCGTGAAAGACAAGTTGTTAACGTAGAAAACAAAGTAGAAGACGTTACTCAAGCTCTTCTTACAATGGCAAGAGGTTCTACTAGAAGTACAGAAGTTAACGAATTAACAAAACAAATAATCGGTGAAATTGTTTCTGAAGAATATCAAGCGGTTGGTATAACATCAAACCCTGATAGTTTATTCGAAGATGAAGGAACTTCATTCGGAGATGGCAGCGACATGTCACTAGGAAGAAAAAGAAAATTACTACCAACAATCGGTAGTTGGTATGAAAGACTGCTAGTTAAAGCGGCAGAAAACGACAATGTGGATTACCAATATCACTACAGTTATTTGACTAAGGTTATGAAGCAATATTGTAGAAAATATGACGGACAAATGGCATATTTCGATGGTCAATCAACATTCGATTTATTAGATGGTTCATTATTTATAAACATAGATATATCTCAACTTGAAGAAAAGTTTGCAAGACCGCTTGCACAACAAGTACTTCTAACATGGGTTTGGGAAAAATATGTTAAGAAGAATAGTGAAAATAAAGGAAAGGCAAGAAAGAAGAGAGTTCTTGTAGATGAAGCTTGGATGCTTCTAGATTATCCTGAGGCGGTTGTATTCTTAAATACAATGGCAAGACGTGCCAGAAAAAGAAACGTATCGCTAGCGGTTGTATCACAAAAGTTCCAAGACTTCTATGAAAAGAAGGAAGCACAAGCAATCCTTACTTCTTCAGAAATTAAGCTATTCCTAGCGCAAGATAAATCTGAAATAGCTTACTTAAAAGAAGTATTCAAACTTAGTGAAGGTGAAACAGACTTCCTACTAACTTGTGTAAGACGGAGAAGGTCTATTAAAGATTGGACAAGAATCTGCAGTTATTGCAATTAGACCAACACAAAAAGAATTCCAATTCGTTGAGACAAACTTATCTAAGCTTGCCGAAATGAATAAATCATAAAGAAAAGAGAGTGATAAAGGGTGAAAGTAAAAAATAAGAAAAAAATTATAGCATTATCGTTAGTTATATTATTAGCAGCAGTAATGCTTACTACAGTTGAAGCTGCTATAACCAAAGTATCTGGTTCAGGAAGTAGCGCAACAGTATCATTAGAAACTACTAGAAATATAGGCGAGACACTAGCATCTGGAGTGTTAGGTCTACTTGGAGATATTCTAGGATTTGCTATTTCAGGTGTATTTTCATTTATAACACCATTAATAAATGGATTAGCAATTGTAATAATAACAGTATTATTTACAATATTCTCTACTGGTTTTGGTGAACATATTCCACCATTGCCAGACAATATAGTGTTTAACAAAATTCCAGTTTTGGATGCAAACTTTGTTAATCCACATACAAACTCATTAATTAATAAAATAGGTGGAACATTTATAGGTGACCTATTTATGTCATTACAAACAATAGCAATTACAGTATTTGTTATTGCAGCCATGGTAACTGGATTAAAGATAGCTTTATCTACAATCGCTGCAAAAAGAGCACAATACAAACAAGTTGCTATGAAATGGTTAACAGGATTTATAATTCTATTAACATTAAGATGGATATTAGCTGGTGTATTCTTAATAAATGAAACATTAGTTGCTCAATTCGCAAGAATTGCAAAAGCTTCAGACTTTAGTATAAGAGTAGTACCAACATTACCAATACCTATTATAGGTAAATTACTTTCTGAAGTAATTGGTGGTGTAACAAAATTCATAACTGGTAGTAGAGGTATACCTGTTCCTGGATATTTAGGTTTAATATTATTTAGCTTATTTGAAGGATTTACAGGAGATATCGTAGCATCTATCGTTGGATTTGTAATAGTTGGTCAAGCATCTGTTGTATTAGGTTCATATTTCAAGAGATTATTTATGTGCCTATTACTAGGAGTTATTTCACCATTAATGGTTGCTGTTGATACAATCGTTGCAGTATCAGGTGGACAATCACAAATATTCAAATCTTGGTTAAAGAACTTTATATTTACAGTATTTACACAATCTTTCCACGCAGCATACATGGTTGTTGCATTTAGATTAATGAATAGAGTAACAAACATTAATGATGTATCTTCAACATTAGCATCTATCATCGTTGTTACATTAACAACAGGTCTTGTAAAGATGGAAAAAATGTTAAAAGGAATGTTTGGATTTGGAGATTCAATGGGTGGAAGCCTTGCGGATGGAAAGAAGAGCATGAAGAAAGCTATGGGTGCTGTTGCAGGTCTTGCTGCTGCTGCTAAATCTCTTGGAGATAACAGACCAAAAGAAGCTGCTGCAAAACAAAGAAGACAAGCATTTGCTGCGGAAAAAGCTCACTTAAAAGAAAGAACTGCGTTCCAATCTGCTAAGGAAGCAAAAGCAAATGGCAACATGGATGAATACAGAAGACAAATGAAGATCGCTGCAGATGCTCGTAAAGAAGCAAAAGCAAACGGAAGCACAGGAAATACACGTATATACAATAACTACGGTGCTGGCGGCGCTGGTGGTGCTGGCGGAGCTGGTGGTTCTGGTTCAGGTGGATCAGGCGGCGGTTCTGGTTCAGGTGGCGGAAGCAAGGATTACTTACAATCAGTTCTAGAAGGACACAAAGAACCAATGACAGATCAACAAAAGATAGATATGTTAACACAAGCAGAAGCACAAGCAAGATCAGAAGAAAAATCTGCAAGATTCGCAAGAATCATGGGACCTGCAAACCTTGCAGCTGGTATTGGTATCGGTATTGGTATGGATGATGATATCGGAGATGCATTATTCAAAGGCGGTATGATAACAAGCGGTCTAGATAAAGTTGCTGAAGGTGTAGGACGTAGAGCCGGAGATAGAGATAGAGAATCTTTATATGCAAAAGAAAAGAGTGTCGGAGATGAACTTGGATACAAAGTATCTGATACTAGAAGAGAAAAATCTACTGTTGAAGCAGCATTAACATTTGACGTTGCTAAGTTAAGCGCAGATCTTAAGAAAGAATTCCGTGGACTAGGAGAAGTTTTCGGTAACCAAGTAAGAAGAGAAATGCGTGAAATCGATAGAGATTTAGATAACGAATAATGATAAGGATGTGAAGAAATGATAGAAAAAACAAGAAAAATATTAACTGCTATAATTAGTGCAATTGTTATAATTGGAGTAGTATACGGAGTATTTGCATTAATCATTAATATATTCAAAGAACCAGATATATTAACAAAAGACGAGATAGCTCTACACATGATAGAAGAAAATCTAGTTACTAATTACACAACTTTCTACTTTGTAAGTGATTGTTTTGATAATTTAGTAGAAGGAGCTAAAAGAGGTTTATATAATCAATTATATGATATACATATGAAAGATTATAAAAAAGTAATTTCAAAAGAAGCTGTTTATGCTGAACTTAAAGAGTTCAGCGTAAACGGAGCTGAATATTCTATAAAAGCTGTATATGAAAAGAATGGGTTATATATAGTAGAATACAATCTTAATGGGCAAACAAAAACAATGCTTATGAGTTTTGAATCAAAATCATCAAGCTATGAGTTTGCTATTGCAAAGTAGGAGGGTGTGCATATGTTAAGTTATGATAAACAAAGACAATTAATAATAGTGTGTATACTTGGAATAATTTTGACAGTTATATTAGCAGTAGTAGCTCTAGTACTTATTTGGAGACCAACACCAGAAAAAGAAAAAGTATATAAAGTTGGCGAAGTTGAAATGGTTACATTAAATAGTGATGATTTACTTAATGAGTATTACATTAGATTAAAAACAAAGTTTGAGAATTCTGATGTAGACGGACTAGCAGATTTAGTAAGTCCTGACTATTATACTTATACAGGTAAAACAAGAGATGATGTAAAATCAATGATAACAGAATCAAATCTATTAGGAAAATCTTTATCACTTGAAAATGGTGTTTTATATTCTATCGAAGGATATAATAATGTATATGCATTAACATTGAAATCTGATGGAGAAGTATATTCTATGAATATAGTAGTAAGAGAATATGCCCCAGAACAATATACAATTTCTTTTGATAACTTTATAGATTATAGAGAAAATGTATACGCAGGTTCAAGTAATAGTGTTGAATTAAGAATTACAAAAATGGCAAGAAATACAACTTCTATGACATGTAAATTAAGAATTACAAACAATTATAAAGATACAGTAGTAATAAATGCAAATAAAGAGAATGGTGCTGTTCCATTTGTTTCTTCAATGACAGAAGCAGTGAAATATGCATCAATGTGTACTATAGCTAATCAATCTTTAGAAATACCATCAGGTATGGCTAGAGAAATAGAAGCAACATATAATATGACAAATTTAACAGATTACATGACATATAATGTTTTCGTATTAAACGGAACAACATTTAATGGTACAGATGGTGAAATAGGATTAGAGTATTACTTGTATTAATAAATTGAACTGCAAAAAGGGGGGATAATTGTGAGCTCAAATTACGATGATGAAGAAAATTACGACGAGGATGATGGCAGGAAAGAACTCAAGGATGCAAAAAATAAAGCACAAGATGCAAAAAAAGAATATGATAAAGCTCATGGTAAGGGCCAACCGGAAGGAGGCAGCCAGCAAGCTGCACAGCAAGGAACACAACAAGCGGCAGAAAAAGGAGCTACGTCTACTGCTGAAACTGCAGCTAAAACAAAAGCAGCAGAAAAAGGAGCAGAAAAAGGAGTAGAAGTAGCTAAAAATGCCGGCGAACAATTAGCTCAACAAGGAGGATCTCAAGCCGCGGGAGCGGGATCGGGAGCAGGTGCCGGAGCAGGTGCTGGAACAGGTGCTGGAGCAGGTGCTGGAGCAGGTGCCGGAGCAGGTGCCGGAGCAGGTGCCGGAGCAGGTGCCGGAGCAGGTGCCGGAGCAGGTGCCGCAGGAGCAGGTGCCGCAGGAGCAGGTGCTGCAGGAGCAGGTGCCGCAGGAGCAGGTGCCGCAGGAGCAGGTGCCGCAGCAGGAACAACTGCCGCAGCAGCAGGAACAACCGCAGCAGCAGCGGGAACAACTGCCGCAGCAGGAACCGCAGCAGCCGCAGGAACTGCAGCTGCAACAGCAGGAACAGTAGCCGCAGCGGGTGGAGCGGTAGCAGCGCAAGCAGCTATACCTGTTGCAGGTTGGATTGCATTAGCAATTGAAGCGGCAATCTTATTGATGATTGGTTTGTATAAAATGCAAAAGAAATTCGATAAGAAGATGGAGGAAAAAGGAATAGATTCAAAAGGAATTCGTAGATTAATGCTAATTTCTCCAATATTAATGCCTATTGCTATAATAGTACTAGTTGTAGTGTTAATAGCATTATTAATGCAAGCAGAAACTGCAGATAGAACACAATTTATGATTGATGCACTAGAGTGCTTTGAGAAAAATGGTGGTTCAGGGTATAATAAAGCTAGCAATAAATGTGTAGATTTCTATGGCTCAAATTTATTGTTTGAGGATGGATGGCTTGCAAGTAGATTCGGTCGTTATTTTCTTGTAAATACTGAGTCGCCGCTTATTAAAAAGACAGACTTTGCAATAGCAATGTTTGTAGCTGAATATTTGGGTGTAGAATTCTTAGTATTTGGAGAAAATGGTGTAGAACATTCTTTGAAAGATTCAATGGAGAGTGTGTCTAACTACGATTTCTTAAATGAAAATAAAAACAGTGTATTAGCAAAAATGAAAGAAGTATTAACTTTCTTCTTAGATCCATTAGGAATATTAGATAAGATAAATGACTTCGTAACAGAAGGATGGTATCTATTCAAATGGTGTAAGATGGAAAAGAAAATCTTCAATAATATAGAATGGGGTTCAGTAACAGTACATAAAGTAAGTGAAGGCCCATTAGTTGGTTTATTTAATTCTGCAGTAGATAGAATAGCGCTTGGAATAATACAAGTTGATCCATCTGAGTATTTGAGAAGAACATATTATGATACAACACAATGGAAAACTGGTATAGATTTTAATTTAACAACAGGATATTTAAGAATACCTGGTACAGCAATTGGAAATCTATTTAAATGTGCTGTTACACTTGATCAAGCAATAGCTCTTACAGATGAATACATACCATCGTTTATAGAAATATACGCAACATATGCTGCTACAGGAGACTATAAACGTGCGGACAAGGTTTATGATTATTATGTAGATAATATGAAAAAAGGTAAACCACTAGAACTTAGACTGGTAACATATGAAAAGTTTACTGTAGATAAAGTTAGAAGATGGGGAGATGGCCCTGGAAATACGCCTGTAAGTACGATTGTGTATAATCAAACAAATCCAGATGGTTCATGGGATAATAGAGATATAGGTGAAGCTGGATTTAATAGTATTAAATCTGCTATACAAGCAAAGAGAAAATGGTGGCAAAAAATCGCGGATGCAGTAAGAAATGCGGTAGTATCGTTCATAAACGAGGTAATTACAGCGGTTAATACTTTATGGGAAGAAGTAAAGGCATTGTTTGGTTTCGATGTTACTATTAAGAAAGAATATGTTACTGTTGTAGAAAAGGGAGCGTCCTACGAGTATATGGTAGAGAACTACTATAGCATGGGAATTGACGAATATGAAGTTGAAAGACCAGCGGTAGTAGAAAAAACACCTTCTATTGGAGCAAGTAAGAGATATCCTGCAAGCGGTCATATAGAATTAAGATATGAAGTAACAAGAGATGTTTATGATGCTGAAGGAAATAAAATTGGAACTGAAACAATAGAGTCAGATTCATGGGATATGGCAATACGAGCACAAGGTGCGGTTAAATATAACGAAAGCCATACTATAACACAACATACGCTTATTCCAAAATCAACATGTAAGATGGAGATGTTCGGAAAAACACCAGAAACAGAAGGCTCTAATAACAGATATGCTTGGATATTAAATAAAATTGACGAAGCAGAAAAAGCAAAAGCTCAAAGATATCCAAATGCTACAAATACAGATTATTTTACAGCAGAAGATGCTGCACTAGCAGTAGATGTAATAAATGGATATTATTCTAATACATTCGGCTTGTTTGCAGGTGCTTCAGCAGAAAACTTCGATGAGGCTGGACCAATAAATGCATCAGTAGTTAAATATGCTGAGCAATTTAATGGTAAAAAGCTAGCTTATATGAGAAGTATAGATGATACTAATACATTCTTAAATGACGAATGGTGTGCAATGTTTGTTTCATTCGTTATGAAGAAAGCAGGAGTTGGGGTTCCAAAATTCTATGGTTGTTCAACATTCTGGGCTACCTACAAAGATAAACCAGGTTTCTATGATATAGTGGCGTCAAATCATCAAAGCTATATAACGAAATCTTCTTCACATAGGGTGGCAAATTGGAATGAGATAAAACCGGGAGACATACTATTGTTTAGATGGCCGGATGCAAAGAGCCATGTAGCAAGAAATCATACGGGTATATGTAAATCTGTTCAGAAAGATGCTTACGGTGATGTAACATCTATAACGGTAATTGAAGGAAATACTGGAACGGGTGGATATAGTAACACTAAAGTTTCTATAAAAACTTATTCAGGAACTGACCGCTCATCATATACTAGCCTTACAAATATAGTATCTTTTGTAGATATTCAGGCGGTAAAGAACAGAGGCGGATGGTAAGAAGGAGTTAGATATATGAATAAAAATTTAGGATTACTTCTAGTAGTAGTTGGTGTTGTGTTAATTGGAGTTACAGTTTTATTTATGAATCCTACTCAGGGTACAGAACAAAAACTAGTGGAAGCTAAATTAAATGAAGAACAAATGCAATACTTAATAAAAGAGATGCAAAAATATTTAACAGCTTCAGACAATATTAATTCAGATACAACATTTGAACTAGATGAAATGATAAAATTTGCATATTCCTATACTGTATATTTAGATACAAATAATGAATACGCTTCATATAATGAACTTACAGAAAAAGGAACAATAAATGCAAATAAACTTAAAGAAAATATTAATTTAATATTTGGAATAGCTAATGCAAATATTAAAGATGCTGGCTATGAAATAATAGATGGTAAAGTAGAAATTGACTTAAACTCTCAAGGTGGAGATGCCGCAATATATAAATTTAAACAAAGAAATTTAAATAACGCGACTGGAGTTTGTATAACAGATATAGACTGTCTAGAATATACATCACCAAATGATAAATCTTCATTGTTAAACAAAACAGAATATAACGCTGAAGATGTTATATATACTTTACAAATTAAATATAGAGAAGTAGATGGTAGAAAAGTATTATTAGCTTATTCAACTTATTCAAATTATGAATATTAATTAAGATAAAAAAGTCCATATTATATGGACTTTTTTATTTTTATTTGATAAAATCATATCGTAAATAAGTATAATTATATAAAGGAGAAGAAGATGGCAAAAAAACAATATACTCTTAGTGAATTACAAGAGGCTATGAAAACGAAACAAGCTTTCGAAGCTTATGTTGAAGATGTAGATGGTGAATACAATTTACATTGCATATTTGCAAATGATGTTAAAGGAATAGTTCCACGCGAGGAAGTTTCAACTGTAGTAGAAGATGATGGTAAGGTTGATGCTAACTTATGCATAAAGAAAAAAGGAAAAATAATGCAAGTCTGCATAAAAGAAATAATTGCAGAAGATGAACGAATAAAAAGAGTAATTTTATCTAGAAGAGAACTAGAATTAAAAGTTAGAAAATGGATGTACATGAATCTTAAACCCGGAATGAAACTTAAAGGGGTTGTAAGGGGACTTACAGACTATGCTGCATTTATAGATGTTGGTGGTGGAGTAACAGCGTTACTTAAGGTAGAAGATATATCTCATGTGAGAATTCAAAAAGCATCAGATAAATTAAAATTAGGACAAAGAATTCAGGCTGTAGTAAAAAAATATGATAGAGATACAGGAAGAATAGAAATGTCTCTAAAAGATGCTTTAGGTGGATTTGCAGAACGTGTTAAATCCTTAAAAGAAGGCGAAGTAGAAGATGGTATTGTTAGAAGTAGAACAAAAACAGGTCTTCTTGTTGAACTAAAGAATAATTTAGTAGCAATGGCAGATCATGTAAGCGGAATAGAATACGGTCAAAAAGTATTAGTGTACATAAAGAAAATAAATATAGAAAAAGAAAAAATAAAAGTAGAAATAATCGGGTAGGTAATAATATGAATAAACTAAAATCAATATTTACATCATTCTTATGGTATTTGGGAGCACTACTTGAATTTGTTAGTATTCCATTAAATTTAGCAGCATTAAAAGACATATCAATAACATATGAATGGTTTACAGCATTAAGAAATTATGAATTTATAGAAATTGCATATTATATTGTAGCATTTGTAACAATGCTAGTATTCTCAATGCTTGTACTAATTTCACGTAAGAACAAGAGAATTTCAGAAATGATGCTTGCGCTATTATGTTTCTTTATACAAGTAGTTGGAATGCTTATAGTGTTATCAGTACAATTTTATTAGGTATTAACTACTAGAATTAACTTCTAGTGTGTGATATAATAAATATGTTAAGACTAAGTATGTCTTAATAATATTGGGCCTAAGGCCAAACAGTATTAAAATTTTAATATGGAGGAATAAAAAATGATTAATGATACAGAAGTAAAAACTAAGGTATCTCCTTTCGCAGTAAGGGAAAATGAAATTAAGGTTTTTGATGGTAAAGAAGGATTTGCATCAATAAACCAAGTAGTGTTTAAGATGGACCAAGGATATATTAACGAGAGTCACATAAAAGCACTAGAAGTAGTAAATGAATATGGATTTGTAACTTCAAGACAAGTTACACAAGTATTAGAATCAAGAGGAAAACTTGATGATTTAGAAAAAGAAAAAAGACAAGATAAAGTTGCTAAATGGCTAGAAGATTTAACAAAATCTAAAGTACTTTCTAGATACGCATTTGAAACAGCTTCAGGAAGAAGCTCATATAGAGTATATGCTCTAGAAAAAATAGCTACATACATTCTTAAACAAAGAAATATAGTAACTAACTGGCAACCAACAGATAATACAAAACCAGCTTATGCATTAAAAAGAAAATTAGCTGGTAACCAAGTTGTTATAGCATATATGACAAAAGTTGGTGCATTCAAAGAAGCGGATCCAAATTTATTATTATTCTCTAAGAGATATAATGTTAAATTTAAACCAACAGGTGGAACAGTTAGACTTGAGGCTGATGGTAATGAGGTTAATTATGTATTTGAAGTTGTAAGAAGAAATGAAGATTGGCAAAACATGCTTGCTGAAAAATTACAATTATACGCAGATTTCTATGAAAACTTTGCTAAAAATGATGCAGGTTTCTATGAAGCACCACAAATAGTATTTGTTGGAGAAGATGTAAACCATAATGCGGAAATATTTAGAATAGCAAAGAAAATAGGATTTAATATAAAAGATGAAGATATGTACTTTACAACAGATCTTCAACAACTAGAAGAAACATTAGAAAAATCTATAAGTGTTTTTGAATTTGATGCTGAAAACAATAAATATAAACTAACAGTTAAAAACTTAGATATATTAAAACCAGGTGATGCATCAGAAATGGTTGCAACAAAACTTAAATCAAAAACATATAGCCCAAATGTTATAGTTGAATAATAGAATAAGAAAGAAGAACAAGTTAACTTGTTCTTCTTTTACATTTATATGGTTTTAATTTAAATACATTTATTAATTAATCTTTCAAGTATTTGTACAGCATTTGACGCAGCCCCTTTTCTAATGTTATCTGCAACAACCCAAATATTTAATCCATATGGGACAGAGTAGTCTCTACGTATTCTTCCAACAAATACTTCATCTTTATCATTTGCAAAACCATTTAATGGATAAATATTAAATCTAGTATCATCTAATACTACTAAGCCTTCTTGTTCAGATAGTTCTTGCATAAGTTTATCTAATTCAAAGTCTGTTTTTAGTTCTATATTAATACTTTCGCTGTGACAATTCATAACAGGTACTCTAACACATGTTGCAGTTATATCTAAGTTTTGGTTATTTAATATTTTTCTGGTTTCATTTATCATTTTCATTTCTTCTTTGGTATAACCATTTTCAAGGAATGTGTCTATGTGTGGTATACAATTACCATATATTTTATGTGGAAACTTTTCTTCTTTGAAACCATAAGAAGTATGCATTAGATCATCTATGCCTTTTTTACCGGCACCAGATACAGCTTGGTAAGTAGAATATACAATTCGTTTTATTCCATAATTTTTTTCTAAAACGGCAAGTGGTAGCATTGCTTGGATAGTAGAGCAGTTTGGATTAGCTATTAATTTGCTATTTCTTATACTATCAAAATTTATTTCTGGAACTACTAATGGAACATCATCATCCATTCTAAAAGCACTGCTGTTATCTATAACTATTGTACCGTATTTTGTGAATTCTTTTGCATATTCTTTAGAAATGTCTGAACCAGCAGAGAAGAGAGCGTAAGTAAAGCCGTGTGATGGAATTTCAGGCGTTAATTCTTCTACGACATATTCTTTATCCAAAAAGTGTATTTTCTTGCCTTTAGAGTTTCTAGAAGCAAATAGATAGTATTCATCTATTGCAAGATTTTTTTCTTCTAGTACCTTTAGAAATGTACTGCCAACAAGACCGGTAGCACCAACAATTGCACAAGTTATCATAAAATCACCCTACAACATTTTATGCGGTAGGATGATTTTTATTAATGTTTTAATAATCCATGTATTTTTTCTAATACGGTATCTTTAATATCTATTGTTACATTATTTAGATAGTAAAGAGGAGATTCTTTAGGCAAACTAAATGTATATTTAGATGCATAAAGTACTTGTGTGTATAGCTTAAATTTAGCATTTATTTCGTTAGTAGAATATTTAGAATCTCCAATAACGGGACAGTCTAAAAACTTCATATGTGCACGTATTTGATGCGTTCTTCCTGTGTATAACTTAACAGATAAAATACTTGCATTTAGCTTTTTGTTGTATTCTACTAAAGAATATTCTGTAATACAAGATTTGCTTCCTGGAACATTTTTAGTAAGGACTTTAGAATAACCATTATCCTCAGTAATGTAGTGTGAAAGCTTAGCGGAATCTTTAGCAGGTTTACCATATACAAGCGTTAAGTATTCTTTGTGTATATTGTTGTTCTTAAATGCTTCAAGAAGTTGTTCGTGAGCTTCTTTTGTTTTAGCAAAAACAACTAAACCTTCTGTATTTGTATCTAATCTGTGACATATAACTGTTCCAGGCTTTTCTTTTTTTACAATTTCATCAAAGTATACTTTAGACACTTCGCGTTTATCTTTACCTAGAGTAGAGACAACTCCTTTTGGTTTGTATGCAACTAATATATTTTCATCTTCATAAGCATAGAATATATTTGTATCCATACCAAATAATATGTTGTCTGTAAGGTATACTTGAACTTCCTCACCAGGAGTTACAATATAGTCTTTTGCTACACGAATTCCATTTACTTTAACATCTTTTACTCTAAACACTTTATTTAGTGAAGAATTGCTTAAACGTGGAAATTCTTTCTTTAATACATATGTTATATCTTTATTATTATATTTTTCTTTTATCTTAAAACTTCTCATAGATAAAATTATACAATAAAAGACAAGAATTTGCAATAAATACACTGTATTCTAAGGTTGCAAAGGTGGCTAAAATATTGTATAATTTAGGCATTAGAGGGTACAGGAGGCTTAATGGAAAATACAAGAACAAACAGACTTATGATAAAAATAACAGGTGTATTAGATATACTAATATGCTTGCTTCTTTGTATCTCTTCGCTATATAAAGGTGGATTTTACAAGATAGATTCTTTGTTTATTAATCTTGTTTTATGTGCGTTAGGTTTAGTATGTCTAGGAGTTAAACTTGTATTAAATATACGAGATAACAAGGTTATTACTAAGAGCAGACTTGGAACGTTAATAGATATAACAATGCTAGCTATGCCAATAGCATATTTTATGCCAATACTATTTAATACAAAGGCAAGTGCTGAGTCCGCTATATTTGAGCTTACTAGATATGTTAATTTAACAATAGTATATTTTATAGCCAGATCAAGTAAGAATCCTAAAATATATGTAAACGCCTTTGTGTTAATGGCAACGGTAGTTGCAATACTAGGAATAGATGAAATAACATTTAGAGGTTTTGAAGATTTTCTAAATAGATATTCTATGGGGTATTTAGAACAAACTAACAATAGAATTTCTTCAACATTGCAATATGCTAATATAACAGCACTGGTATTTTTAATAGGAAGTGGAGTGCTACAAAACAAATTAATAAGAAATATAAACTGCATGAAAACAAATGATGCGGTAGGTCTTAGAGTTCTTAATGTGTTCGAAATGTTTGGCAGCATATTTTTAGCTACAACTGTAATACTTACAGGTTCTAGAATGAATATATTAATGTTAGTATTATTAGGAATAATATATATATGGTATTTAAGTAAAAAGAAAGAACACAAGAACATTCCAACTATACTTTTAATAGTTGTGTCAGCGTTTATACTAGTAGCTAAAATAGATGGATATGTATTGTCTCAAGAATATGTAAAAGTAGCATTGCTATATGCATTAACATTTGTTTTAAGCGTAATATACATAGCGACATTAGATGCATTAAATGGTAGAGTAAATATTAATTTGGATAAGATAAAGTTAAGGAAAAAATTAAGTATACCGGCAGTATTAATATTAGTAGTAATAGGTGTAGCTATACTTAGTGTTATAACAGTTCCATGTGACTTAACATTAAATAGTAAAAAAGATAAAGCAATAGAAATTAATAGAAATATTTATGGCGATTTTGAAGGTGAATACAAAATCTCATTTGATATAGACTTTGAGGGGGATGGCGCTTATCATATAATGCTTTATGAAATAGATGAAGAATTCAACAAGACACAAATTAAATATTTAGATCATACTAAAGTAAAGAATGGTAAATATACGGATACAATCGAAGTATCAGATAACATACAAAGATTACAAATTATGCTAAAAGCAACAAATGCTAAAGTTAGAATTAATGATTTTACAATAGGCGATGAAAAGATTACTTTATCTTATTTATTTTTACCAGACAATTTAGCATTTAGAATTAAAGATACATTAACTAAAGATTCTAATAATCTACTTAGATTAGAATACTACAAAGATTCATTTAAGTTGTTTATTAAGTCGCCAATATTTGGGCATGGTGGAGAAGGATTTAAGGCAAGGTATCAAGAAGTTCAGGATAAATATTATATTTCTTCGGAATGTCATAGTGTACCAATTCAAATGCTTGTAGAAGTGGGAATTGTAGGATTTGCAATATATGCAACAATGATGGTTACCACATATTTAATAATATTTAAGTTATTAAAAGGTAAATGTGAAAATGCAGTTGCATATTTATTAATGTTTACAATATATAACATAACTGCTTTATTTGATTTAGTTTTTTCATATGGTATTATGATAAATATCTATGGAATAATTATTGGTATTATAGTAAATGAATATAAAACAAAGTATATAACTAAAGAGGATGAATATGAATTAGACAACAAATCTGATTTACGTCTTGTAAAAATAGGGGTGCTATCAATTAGTTTTATGGCTCTTATTATAGTAACACTTCATTCGTTTAATATGTATAAAGCTAGTATGATAATACTTCCACAAGAAGCAGATGAAGAAGTAAGTTTGTCTTATGAAAGAGTTGGCTTATTAGAGAATAAAGTTAAGCTAGATAAGCATAATGCAGCATATATTTCAGATTTAATAAATGAGTATAAAAATCATATATATTTGCTTAATAATGTATATATAACAACAGGGATAGAGCAAGATAGAGAAACGTTGAAAAATGAAATGTATAATTATTTAGCAAAGGAAAAAGAAGTAATAGATAGTCTAATAGAATATGAATATTATAATAAATATGCTTTAGAAATGGCTGCAAGATGTTACTTTGAGAATTATTTAGATTTTTCGAACATATATTATTATAACTTTAAGGATAAAGAGATAGCATATGTGTTCTATGTTGGTTATGCAATAAAGCTAACAAAGAGAATAGAAGAAATGGGGCCGGTAAACAAAGTGGCTTTAGAATCTGCAAGAGCATTATATGAAAAATATATACCAATCATAGAAAAACATAGTATGCAAATTTCGAGCGATATGTTAGCTTCGGCGGTACAAGATATGAAAAATGAATTAGAGCAACTAAAAAACAAGATGGATTAAATCCATCTTGTTTTTTAGTATGTTAGGATACATAGGGGTTAGCTTCTCGTAATTGTTCTTTTAGAGAATAGAATACATTTACGTAAGACAAGCCGGGTTCGGTGGTTTTGTAAGTTTCGTCGAGTCTGCTAAGCATAGGTTCAATTCTATGTTCAAGATTGGTAAGCTTGTTTAAGAAATCCAGTTGAGTCATACTTTCGGTTTCAATTCTAAACTTATCATCGTAGTATTTAAACTCAAACGGAGTAGTGTAATCTATATGATGTGTTTCAGCGTATTCTTTTCTTAACTTAAACACTTTAAAATCATATGAGAAAACTTCGACTTTTTCTTGAAAATCTTCTTTAATAGACTTGCCGTTAAACAACGGCTTAATACCATACTTGTAGAAAGCGAATGCAATAAAACCAATTACAAAAAAGACAAAAAATTCGATCATTTTTAATTCTCCTTAAATATTAATTATTAGGTGGTTTCAAAACTTATGGTAACATTATATCACACAAAAGCCCAAAAGTCACGATTTTTATCTTAAAAGTTATATTAAAAGAGTAACTTTTCATTTGACAAATTAAATTACTTATATTACAATATCTACGAAGGAGAATTAAAATGAAATTTTTAATAATAGGAGATATAGTTGGAGCAAGTGGAGTTAGTGCACTTAAAAGACATGTTCCAGATATCGTAAAGAACGAAGGAATAGATTTTATAATAATAAATGGAGAAAATTCTACAGGTGGTAGAGGGATAAAAGATAAAGAATTAAATGAACTTTATGCTGTTGGTGCAGATGTTGTAACAATGGGAAATCACATATATTATAGAAAAGAAGCAAGAGAGTTGTATAAATACGAAAAGAGACTTTTAATACCAGGTAATGTAACTAATCTTGAAGGAAAAGGATCGGTTGTTATAGAAAAGAATGGTGTTAAAGTTGGTGTTATGAACCTTCTTGGTAAAGTACATTTAGGAGAAATAAATAATGAATTTGTAGCTTGCCCATTTAAGACAGCAAGAGAATTAGTAGATAATCTTAAGAAAGAAAATACAGACTATATATTCTTAGATTTCCATGCAGAAGCAACAGCAGAAAAGATAGCTATGGGTAATTACTTAAAGAATGATGTTACATGCGTATTTGGAACACATACTCACGTACAAACTGCAGATGAAAGAATTTTTGATACAGGAATGGCATATATAACAGATGTTGGTATGACTGGTCCAGATGATAGTGTTTTAGGTCTTAGAACAGATATTGCAGTAGCAAGATTTGTAACTGGAGAAAAGATAAAATATGAATGTAGTACTAATAAGGCAACTTTACATAGCATCATTGTAGAGACAGACAATACTACTAAAAAAGCAATTAGTATTAAGAGATATAACGTATAAAATATTTCTACATTTTCCGACAATACCTATTGAATAAAAAAATCTTATTAGATATAATAAGGGTGTAGTAAATACGAGGTACAAAGGAGGAATATATGGAAATATTAAAAGTATCAGCAAAGTCTAGTCCTAATGGAGTAGCAGGTGCAATTGCAGGATTGGTAAAAGAAAACGGTAAAGTTGAAGTACAAGCTATAGGAGCAGGAGCAGTAAATCAAACAGTTAAAGCAGTAACAATAGCTAGAGGATTTATGGTTCAATCAGGAATGGACATAGTATGTTCACCATCATTTACAGAAGTAACAATAGATGGAGCAGAAAAAACTGGAATTAGATTCACAGTAGAACCAAAAACTTTAGTATAATAATATATTGAAATTAAGACGAGAAAGAGGATAATTCTTTCTCGTTTTTCTTGACAACAAAACTCAAAGTGAGTATAATATAACCATGCTTAAGGCCCATTGGTCAAGCGGTTAAGACGCGGCCCTCTCAAGGCCGAATCATGGGTTCGATTCCCGTATGGGTCACCAAATATAGCAGGTACAGTTATGTACCTGCTATTTATATAACCTTGCAATAGTTAACATAATGTGGTATAATATATGTATGTTGAAACTAATTTTTGCTCCAGTTTCTACATAGTCCATGCATCAAGAAAAAATAATTTTATTGGAGGTACAAAAAATGTTGGACATTAGCACTGCAAAACTCGTAAAGGCGGCAATCGACGAACATTTCAAGAAGGAGGTTATCTCTCTCGAGAGCGTTTGTAGAATGCAACCTATCGAAGTGAATACGAGAAGTGATGGTTATACCATACTCGCTATTCAGCATGGAGACCTTACCATTATGGTATGGATCCAGATTAGAGAGACCGGTACAATCGTACGCGCAGTCAAAACCCAAGCCTGGTAATTAACCAGCCAAAAAAAAGTTTATCTTTTCTCCCACAATAGTGGGAGTTTTTATTTGCCTAATTGTATATAAAAGATAAGTGTGGTAATATATTTTTATTAGGGAGAATAATTAAAATGTTAAGACTTATATTACGTTTGCCGTATCTGATAATACAGTTGTTAATTAAATTTATGATGTTGGTGATTAGAGTATTTACTAAACCCATACTGCTAATAGTGAAGATATTTACTAAGAGAAAATAATTATTGCAAACACATATATTGTATGCTAATATTTAAGTAATTAAGGAGAATTTTATGCTTATAGATAAGAAAAAAATAAATAAGACATTAAGACATATAGCATTGGGGGCTATAGAAACAGTAGAAAATGTTGCAGGAGTTACCAAGAAAGCAGTAGATAAGTCTGGTGAAGTTATAACTGAAGCGTTAGATGCAAACCAAGATGGAACTGCGGATATTGAAGATATAATAATAGCAGTATTAAGGACCCCGGGTTCACATGTAGATAGAGAAGAATTTTTTAGAAAGCGTTTTGAAGAAAAATATGGAGAAGATACTATAAGTACAGCCGTAAAAAAGAATCCTTTAAAAGCATGTATAAGCATGATAGAAATAGATGAAATAGCGGATGAGGTTATTAAAAGCGAAAGAAATTTTGTAACAGGTATATCTGCCACATTAGGGGCTCAAGGTGGTATAGGGCTACTTGCAACGGTGCCAGCAGATATAATTCAATATCACGTGTATCTAATTAGAATAGCTCAAAAGTTATTGTATTTATATGGTTTCCCTAATATAGATATGGAAGAAAAGAGTTCGGGTTTTGAGGAAGCAACTATAAACCTATTTACTATATGCTTAGGCATAATGAATGAAGTAGAGGGGACAAGCGATGCGATAAAAGTAATAGCTAAAGCACAATATAATGGAGCTAAAAAAAGAGCTATGAAAAAAATATTAACAGAGGGAATTATTGAAGAAGAAGCAGAAGATGCGGCAGAATGGTTTGAAGAAAGAATGGCTAAATCTTTTATAGCTTCATCTGTAAAAGCAATGGTTCCTATAGTTAGTAGTGTAATATGTGGGACTTCAACATTTGCTTCTTTTGAAACATGTGCAGATAATTTAAGAGATGTATTAAAAGATACAATACTGTCTAATCCGGGACACGAGGAATCTAAAGAGGAAAAGAAGCTTTGGAAAGAACTTGAACAAGTAGTAATTAAAAATAGGGATGAGCAAAATAAACGAATAGAACAATAGAAAAAATATTGATAGGCAGATAGCGTGCAAGCTATCTGCTTGTTTCATTTCTTGATTTTTAACGCTACTTATGATAATATACACATAGCATATAATGAACGAATTTGGATTTGATAGATGTTTATTTTATGTAATAGGAGGATTAAAAATGGAAATAGCAAAACACATATTTAGAGGATATGATATCCGTGGAATATACGGTAATGATTTAAATGAGGAGGTTGCATATAAAGTTGGACAAGGCTTTGGATCATACATATCTGAACTTGGAAAAACTAAAGCAATCGTTGGTAGAGATAACAGAACACATTCTGAATCAATGCAAAAAGCATTAATAGATGGAATATTATCTACAGGTATAGATGTTGTAGATATTGGTTTAGTTACAACACCAATGTACTATTACTCATGGATACATTTAGGAATACCTTCTGGTATGATGGTAACAGCAAGCCATAATCCTAAGGAATATAATGGATTTAAATTTGCTTTTGATGAATCTGGAAACGCGTATGGAGAAAAAATACAAGAGTTCAGAGAATATATAGAAAAGGGTGAATTTAAGGTAGGACAAGGTACTTTAACAACAGCTGATGTTAAAGAGGGATACCTAAACTTAATAAAAGAAAGAACTTCATTTGGAGATAGAAAACTTAAAGTTGTTGTAGACGGTGGTAATGGTGCTGCTACTACAGTAATGAAAGAAGTATTTTCTATGTTTAAAGATTTAGATGTTACATATATCTGTGATGAATCAGATGGAACATTCCCAAATCACGAAGCAGATCCTAGCGTAATAGCTAACTTAACTATGTTAAGAGATAAAGTGTTAGAACTTGGAGCAGATATAGGTGTAGCGTTTGATGGAGATTGTGATAGAGTTGGTATAATAGATGAAAAAGGAGACTATATAGCTCCAGATATGTACTTAATAGCTTTATGGAGAGATATTATAAACAAAGTAGACAACAAATGTGTTCTTCATGATGTTAAATGTACAAAAGCTATTGCTGATGAAATGAAAAAACTAGGCGGAAGCGTATGCAGATACAGAGTTGGAAATTCATACATAAAAGCTAAAATGAGAGATGGAGATTTTATGCTTGGTGGAGAACTTTCAGGACACATCTTCTTTAGAGATAGATGGCCAGGTTTTGATGATGGTATTTATGCAGCATTAAGATATATAGAAATACTTTCTAATGGAACAAAGAAAGCTTCAGAACTTCTTGATGGTGTAGTTAGATATCATTCAACACCAGAAATAAAAGTTAAATCTACTGAAACAGGTAAATATGAATTAGTAGAAAAAGTAAGAGAATATGCTAAAGCTAAAGGTTATGAAACTTGCGAAATAGATGGCGTTAGAGTTGAGTTTGATGATGCTTGGATGTTAATTAGAGCAACTCAAACGGGACCAGATGTTGGTATGAGATTTGAAGCTACTACAGAAGCAAGACTAAACGAATTAATGGATGAATTTAGAGGAGTTATATCGTTTTAATGAAAAATATAGTTATATCAAAATTAGAAATGGAAGATGTTAAAGAGGCGGCAAAACTTGTCGCATCTTTAGCAGATTATACTTTAGATAAAAGACCAGACATATTTATTCCTAATTATGAAAATTGGGAAAATAATCTAATAGAAAGATTAGCTAACAAAGACTATCATATGATAGTTGCTAAAGAGGATAATAACATTGTTGGAACTTGTGTTGCCGAAATAAAACATATCGGTGATGATGAAGTAACTAAAATTAGAGACATCCTGTTTATAGAATATATTATTGTTAAAGATGAATATAAAAGAAATGGCATAGGAACAGCTATGCTAAATCATATGAAACAATTTGTTAAGGAAAATAATATTTTATCTTTAGAACTAACTGTTTGGGGATATAACGAAGATGCAATAAAATTCTATAACAAGAATTTAAAAGTAAAAAGAGCAATTTACGAATATATAGTAAACGAGGAGAGATAATATGAAATCAGGATTTGTAGCAGTTGTAGGTAAGCCTAACGCTGGTAAATCTAGTATGGTAAATAACCTTGTGGGTTTTGATGTTGCAATAATAACACCAAAGCCACAAACAACTAGATTTAACATTAAAGGAATAAGAACAACTGACACTTCACAAATAATATTTATAGATACACCTGGTGTACATAGTCCTAAGAATAAATTAGGTGAGTACATGATGAAAGGTGTAGGACTAGCAGTAGACAACGTTGATGCTATTATTTATCTTGTAGATGGTGCTAAACCAGTTTTAGATGAAGCTAACAAGCAAATAATGGAGCAAATAGTTGCAACTAATAAAAAAGTACTTCTAGTTATTAATAAAGTGGATAAAATTAAGAAAGAAAACATTTTAAGAATAATAGAAGAATACAACAAATATATAATTTCTATTGGTGGTAAATTTGAAGATATAGTACCAATATCTGTATATAAAAAAGATGGTTTAGAAACTCTTGTTAAGTGCCTTGAAAATGCACTTCCTGAAGGGGATTATATCTTTGAAGAAGATGAGATAACAGATGTAACTGAAAGAGAACTTGTAGAAGAATATATAAGAGAAAAAGCTCTTAAATATCTTGATGAAGAAATTCCACATGGACTTTCTATACAAGTTGAAAAAATGAAAGATAGAGTTACAGAAAATGATAATATCGTTTATGATATTGAAGCAAATATAATTTGTAAAAAATCATCTCACAAGGGAATAATAATTGGTGTTGGTGGTGAAATGTTAAAACGTATTGGAACTGCAGCAAGAAGAGATATAGAAAAAATGTTAGATGCTAGAGTTAATCTTAAACTTTGGGTTAAGGTAAGAAAAGATTGGGACGATAACGATAGTTATTTACAACAATTTAAGAACAAAATAAGCTAGTATATGACAAGAAAATCTGTATAACAAAACGAAAACTACATACAATATTACTAGGTGATCAAAGTGGAAGAATATTGGGAAAAGTTTGAACAAACTGGTAGTATTGAAGATTATTTAAGATATAAAGATATATGTAAAGCAGCAGAATTAGAAGTTGGGGGAAATAATGAAATTACTGAAGGTGAAGGGAGTAGTAATAAAAGAGATAGCGTATAAAGATAATGATAAAATAATAACATTACTTACAGATGAATTAGGCAAAATCTCTTGTATGGCTAAAGGTGCTAAAAAAACAAATAGCGCCCTTCTTGCTTCATGTCAATTATTTGTATATAGTGAATTTATATTATACAAAGGAAGTACTTTCTACCATATAAATTCAGCTGAAAGTATAGATACTTTTTATGATCTACGTATAGATTTAGATAAGTATGAAAAAGCTTGCGATATAAGTAAAACATTAAATAGCTTAGTATATGAAAACATAGAGGCA
>JAZTYX010000053.1:0-42588 GCA_045637095.1 Clostridia bacterium
GTATTGGTAATAACAATAATAGTAATGATAATATTAGCGGCGAGTGTTGTGATAACACTTTCTAATACAGGAATAATAAACAAAGCAAATCAAGCCGTAGATGCTACAGATATAGGACAAGTACAAGATATGGCGGCATTAGTATGGGCTGATGAATATATGTCTGGCCTTAGAGGAACAACATTAATAAATTCTGTTAAGAATAAATTAAAGGAACATAATATAACAGAAGATAACTGGAATATTGATATAACAGATTCGGGCATATCTATTAATAAAATAAATAATAACAACAATAATAATATACCTACTTCTTTAGGTTCACAAATAACAGCTGAAAATTATGGAGATACAATAGATTATTATGTTAAAGTAAATGATGTTACTTATGATGATTGGAAAATATTCTATCATAATAACGAATATGTCTATTTAATAGCTTCCGAACCATTAACGGAAAAGGTTGGTTTTTTTGACGATGTTGTTGTTTCGAGTTTAACAACTTCTGAACATCAAGTATATGAAAAATTCATGTTAGGCAATGTAAATGGATATAATCTACCTAACAAAGTTGATTCAAATACACCAGCTAATCAAAAAGGAGTAATTTGGTTAATAAAGAACTATTCGAATTTTGCAAACAAAACAGATTTTGGAAATAATGTAGTTGGTGCGATAGGTGGACCAACGATTGAGTTATTAGCTGCAGGATGGAATGCTAAAGGATATACACCTGAAATAACTTTAAGTACGGATGAATATGGTTATGATATTGACTTACGTATAGAAAAAGATGACTTTTATTCAAAAACTAATTCTTATTGGCTTACTTCTACAGGAGCAGGCGGAGAAGACTATGTGTTGAAAATAGATGAAACTTATTTATTGGCAGAAGATGCACTTGGTGGAGAGGCGAATGTGCGTCCGGTGGTATGCATGAAAAGTAGTATATTAGCAACAAAAGGGGTAGCAACAGATTGGAGCATAACAGGAACTAGTTCTTCAGAGTTAGCTGAAATAGGTACTTTAATAACGCCTGAAGATTATGGAAAATCTGTAAATTATTCAGTAACAGTAAATGATAAAACATATAATAATTGGTCTTTGTATTACCATACAGATGAATATGTATATATAATACTATCTGAGCATATACCACAAGGCAGTGGGGTGGGAACAATTTTGCCGTCTAATTTAACTAATGCAGAACATGAATTGTATAATAAGTTTAGACTTGGTTTGTCAAATGAATATACATTGCGTAATGTGGTAGACGAAATGGAGTTGTATAATGCGGAAGCAGTAGCAGGCATGATTAGAAATTATTCTAAATTTGCTAATGTGGTAGATTATGGAGATGATGTAATAGGTGCAATAGGTGGGCCTACTATAGAATTGTTGGCGGCAGGATATAATTCGAAAAACTATGCAAATAAATTAACATATTCTGCATCACAATTTGGATATAAAATAAATGAGAGTTTTGAGACAAATGAGTTGGTAGTTGATGGAATCTATTTCTTTAATAATGATTACTATTATTGCTTAGCAACTCCTGCGTCCGAATTTAACGTAAGCCTTTTTACAGCTGGTAAAGGGGAAATAACAACTATAGATTATGAAGACGATTGTTGCTTGCGCCCGGTTGTTTGCTTGAAAAACAGTATGATGGCAATAGAAACAAATAGAAGTTTCTTATTAGTTAAGTAGAAATAAAGAGGGAATATCCCTCTTTATTTTAATTAAATATATATTGAAAACATATAAAATATGTAATAGTATATATATGTAACAGAGGAGAAAATATATGAAAAAAGGGATAAGTTTAATAGTATTAGTAATAACAATAATAGTTATGATAGTATTAGCTGCCGCGGTAGTAATAACATTAAATAATACTGGAATAATAACTAAAGCAAGCGAGGCGGTAGATAAAACAAATTTAAACGAAGTACAAAATTTTGCGACTTTAGTGTGGTCTGATGAATTTATGGATAATAAAAGAGGAGAAACACTAAAAACAGATGTGTTAGAAAAATTAAAAGATTATACGGATAAATATGATATAGTTGTAACAGATAAAGGGGTTACAGTTGTTGAAAAAACAGGAGCAAATGAATATGGATTTTATTATGATAAACCATATAGAGCACAGATGGATGAATATATGTATATGTACTTAGTATTTAAGTCTAATAACAAAGCGGAAGGATATATATATGAAATAATGTCAGAAGCCGGTTATGCTTTTGGAAACATAGCAACGGCGGAATATAAAGATAAAGAAATAAATATAACGGACTTTCCAAAACTAATAGTTGAAGATAATGGTAAAAAACTTGTGGGAGAATCCGAAGGCGAAACTATGATTTTTGAGTGCGTTGATGAAGAATATCGTGATATATATTACGGAGTTAAATATGAGTATATAACCACGTCGGAATATATAATATTTAATTCGGATAATACAGCAAGTATTTATGAATACGACGGAACTTTACAAAGAACAGTTGCTGCTACTAGAACTGCAGATAATCCACGCCAAATATTAGTTGATGGTAAATATATGATTGTATCTATGGATGGTAAGAATTTATCTTACAGGAAAGGTTCTGGGATGTTACAAAGCGCTAGATATGACAATGTGCCGGCTGAACAAAATGGAACAATTCCAACAGGCGGAGTTTATATTAAAGCGGATGGAACAATGTTACTCGCTACGGCAGCGTTCCCAACACCGGCGACGGGAGATATGTATACTTACGGTGATTACGGTTATATATATAATAATGTTTTTGAAATAGTTGATGGAGAGATTATACAGGTTGTTGATGAAAGTCTAAACGGCTGGAGTGTAATAGCTAAAACGAATACATATTATACATACGGAAATATACTTGAGAAAATAGCAGATAAGCCTATTGCTTCGCTAAAATTAACATATGGTGGTTCAACAAGAATGTTAAGACCAGCAACTAACATACATAAATTAACAAATGTAATTACTATGGAAGATATGTTTAATACATGTTCATCTTTAGTTAGCTTGCCGGTTAATTTTAATATAGGTTCTAATGTAACTAATGTAAAAAATATGTTTAATGGTTGTACATCTCTAACAGGAAGTATTGAAGTTAATACTAATCCGATGAATTACGAAGGATTTATAGCTGGTACTCAAATTACAGCAATAACAGGTTCGACTAAATTAAAAACAGAATTGCTAAATACAAAATAGATTTAAGGCACTCGAAACGAGTGCTTTAACAATATTTATAAAAATATGAAAATATACTTGCAATTTATATTCGTTTCTTGTATAATAAAGTCTGCATAGGGGTATAGTTCATTGGTAGAATAAGAGTCTCCAAAACTCCAGAGCTTGGTTCGATTCCAAGTACCCCTGCCAAAGAATTACCCGATGATAAGTCGGGTTTTATTTATATACAAAAGATATATGAGGTGTACATATGAAAAAGAATTCGTTTTATTATTCAATAATTTTAATCATAATACTATTGTTAGTATCCACGTTGCTTTTAGAAGAAAAAATCGCTTCAAGAATTACAACAATAATTACGGTTTCTACAGCTACAATAGGTGCAGTAGCGTTATTTATCCAATATAAAAGAGATAGGGATGTAAATCAAGCAAGCTTTGTTTTAGAATATGCAAGATATTTATATAGCTTAAACGGTGTAGAAGATTTAGTTATGCAACTTGACGAATATCGTTTGGGAAATAAAGATGTGACTAAAGATATATCTTATCAAGCGATCGTAAATTACTTGTTGTGGTGTGAAGAACTTGCTGTGCTTGTTAAAAAGAATGTATTAGACATTGAAACGATAGATAATATATTCGCATACTTTTTCTTTTTAATTACGAACAATAAATATATACAAGAAAGAGAACTTATATCCCAATCGGAATTCTATAAAGGTACATACTATCTACATAAAATTTGGACAGAATATAAAATTAAAACTGGTCAAAAGATTATAAATCCAGAGGAAAGTCTAAGTTTAGTAAAAGACTATGACGAAAACGTTAAAAAGGGTGGGAATAACTAAGGAGAATTAAATGAAAAAACATTTACATGAAATATGGATGGGTGTAGCGGTAACTTTGATAATAATTCTATCAATAATTGCAAAAACACCAATAATAAAAATAATAGCTTCTGTATGTGGAGTTATATACATATTAGGAGTTGCTAAAGAAAATAGAACGAGCCAAATATTTGGATTTGTTAATACGGCAATATATGCATATCTTATGTTAAAAGATGGAGTATATGGTAGTGCTATATATAACGGTCTGTATTGCCTTCCTATGCTTGTATATACATATATCAACTGGGGCAAGAATAGTAACGATAAAGATAATAAAAAACTTAAAGTTGCAACGTATAGTCATACAACAAGATGTTATTTAATAATGGTAGCAATAGCAATCATTACACTTTACTATTTTGTTGCTGTTAAGTTAGGAGTAAACTATGCTTTAGTTGATGCAATAGTTATAACATGCGGTGCATTTGGTATGTATGCTATATCTAAGAAACATATAGAACAATGGTATGCGTTTATAATAGTAAATATAGCAAATATTGCTATGTGGATTACAGAAACAATAAAAGATCCTTCTAACGCTACAATGGTGCTTATGTTTGTTATCTATATGATAAACAATATCTATGGATTAAAAACATGGAGAGGTAGCAGAAAATACGATAGAAATAAGGCTAAAAAAGAGGCTTAAACAAATTAGCGTCACACATTAAATTGTGTGGCGTTTTTCTTGACTTTAACACCCCTTAATAGTATAATATTAAAGAATTGGTATGTATTTAATATACTAAGATTTGTACGGTTATTTATATATAAAAATATTTAGAAAAACGGGGATAAAATTTAATATTAGTTTAATAACAAAGAAAGGATGATAATATGAATAATAAGCAAGATAATGCCGTCTATGAAGAAGGCGCTAATATGCTTCTTAATAAAGATATAAAGAAGAAATTAGAAAAAGAATCTAATATAGATATAGATAATGTAAGTATAATAAAAACTGAACAGATTTCAGAGAAGAGAAGAATGAAATCAAATGTAATAAACAAAAAAGCAGAAAAGCCTGCTAAAGTTAACAGTACAAAAGAAAGTATATTTGAGAAGAATAAACTAAAAATAATTCCACTTGGAGGATTACAAGAAGTAGGAAAAAATATAACAGTATTTGAATACGGAAATGATATCATAATTGTAGACTGTGGACTAGGATTCCCAGAAGATGATATGTTAGGTGTTGACCTTGTTATACCAGATACAACATATCTAGAAAAAAATATAACAAAAGTTAAAGGTTTATTTATAACTCATGGTCATGAGGACCATATAGGAGCTATACCATATTTCTTAAAGAAAATGAATGTACCAATTTATGCAACTAAGCTAACAGCTGGTTTAATTACAGCTAAACTTGAGGAACATGGTTTAGATAAAACAGCAAAAATTAAAGTAATAGAACCAAGACAAACAGTAACACTTGGTAAATTTAAAGTTGAGTTTATACGTACAACTCACTCAATAGCAGACTCAGTAGCATTCGCTATAACAACACCAGTTGGTGTAGTAGTTCATACAGGAGACTTCAAAGTAGACTACACTCCAATAGATGGTCAAGTTATGGATTTTGCTAGATTTGCAGAACTTGGAACAAAAGGTGTAACACTTCTAATGTCTGATTCAACAAACGTTGAAAGACCAGGTTATACAATGTCTGAAAGAAATGTTGGAGCAGAGTTTGATAAAATATTTATGAACTCTAACAAGAGAATAATAGTTGCAACATTTGCATCAAACATACACAGAATGCAACAAATTGTATCTTCTGCAGCTAAATTTGGACGTAAAGTAGCTATAGTTGGACGTAGTATGATAAGAGTTATGGGAGTTGCTCAAGAGCTTGGATACTTAACAGCACCAGAAGGAACAATAATAGACATAGACAAAATTGGAATATATAATCCTGAACAATTAGTAATAATAACTACTGGTTCTCAAGGTGAAACAATGTCTGGTCTTGCAAGAATGTCACAAGGCGAACACAGAAAAGTAACTATTACAGAAAATGACCTTGTAATATTCTCATCATCATCAATACCAGGTAATGAAAAATCAATTGGTAAAGTAATAGATGAACTTCAAAAAATAGGAGCAGAAGTAATATATAATCAACTTGCAGATGTTCACGTTTCAGGACATGCTTGTCAAGAAGAATTAAAATTAATGCTTATGCTTACAAAACCTAAATACTTTATGCCAGTACACGGTGAATACAGATTCTTAAGACATCATAAAGAACTTGCTAAACAAGTTGGTATGCCTTCAGACAATGTATTTATATCTCAAAATGGTAGAGTATTAGAAATAGATGATAAGTCTGCTAAGCTTACAGGTCAAGTTCCATCAGGAGTAGTACTTGTAGATGGCCTTGGAGTAGGAGACGTTGGAAACATCGTTTTAAGAGACAGACAAATGCTTTCAGAAAATGGTATGATACTTGTAGTATTCTCATTAGAAAGTACAACAGGAGCCCTTGTAGGAGGCCCAGACATAATTACAAGAGGATTTGTATATGTTCGTGAATCTGAAGACCTTGTTGATGAAATAAGAGAGTATGCTAAAGAACAAATAGAGAAGCTAATACATGCACATGTTACTGAATGGTCAAGTATTAAAGCTGGCTTAAGACAAAATCTATGCGACTTTGTATACAAGAAGACTAAACGTAACCCAATGATACTTCCAATTATTACAGAAGTAAAATTAGCTAAACCAAAACAATAAAACAATATATAAATTAAATATAAAATAAATGTAGACTAGAAGGAGAATTTAAAATGGAAGAACTAAATGTAAAACTTGCAAATTTAATATTTCCAGAAATAACAGAAACTATAGAAGATTTGGAAAAAAGATTTCCTAAAAGAGATCTTCCTGAAGGTGCAGAGGTAACTCGTTTTGCACCTTCTCCAACAGGCTTCTTACATATTGGTGGACTATTTGGTTCATTAATAGATATGAGAGTTGCTAATCAATCAAATGGTAAATTCATATTAAGAATAGAAGATACAGATACAAAACGTACAGTTGAAAATGGAATAGCATTGCTTGTTAAAGAATTAAAAGCATTCAACATAAACAATGATGAAGGTGTAACAGGTGAAGATGATTATATAGGTGAATATGGACCTTACAAACAAAGCGCTAGAGAATACATATACAAAGTATGTGCTAAAGAGCTTATAAAACAAGGAAGAGCTTATGCATGTTTCTGTACAGCTGAAGAATTAGACAAGCTTCGTGAAGCTCAAGAAAGAAGCAAACAAATACCTGGATATTATGGTACATTTGCTAGATGTAGAAATTACACAGCAGAAGAAGCTATAGCTAAAATAGAAGCTGGAGACAAATACGTAGTAAGATTTAGATCTTTAGGTTCTCATATGAGAAAAGTTAAGGTTCAAGATATAATACGTGGTAAGATTGAAATGGCAGAAAACGATCAAGATATCGTAATAATTAAATCTGATGGACTTCCAACATATCATTTTGCACACGCAGTAGATGATCACTTTATGAGAACAACTATTGCAGTAAGAGGAGAAGAATGGATACCATCATCTGCACTTCATCTTGATCTATTTAACGCTTTAGGATTTGAACAAGTTAAATATGCTCATACTCCAACTATTATGAAAAACGATAATGGTTCTAAGAGAAAATTAAGTAAGAGAAAAGATCCTGAATCAGCAGTATCGTATTTTATAGAAGAAGGATACCCAGCAGACTCAGTTATAGAATATCTTTTAACAATAATTAACTCAGACTATGAATTATGGAGAAAAGCAAATAAGACTGCAAACTGGAGAGAGTTTGAAGTTAAATTAAACAAATTAAATAGTTCAGGTGCTCTATTTGATATGGTAAAACTTACAGATGTATCTAAAGAAGTAATATCTAGACTTAACAGCGCAGAACTATTAGAACTAGTTTTAGCATGGGCTAAGGTTTATGATAATTCACTATATGAATTATTAAACACAGATTTAGAATATGCTAGACAAATACTTGCAATCGAAAGAGATAATGCAACAAAGATTAGAAAAGATATAGCTAAATACAAAGATATATTACCAAATATATTCTATATGTATGATGATTTATTTAACAAAGATATAGAAAACGGATATAACTTTAACTTAAACGATGGAAAACTTAACATAGATGATGTTAAACAAGTTATATCTAGTTATATAGAACTTCACAAACTTGGTTTAACAAAGGAAACTTGGTTTGAAGAAGTTAAGAAAATGGCAGAAGGATTAGGATACCAAGTAAATATGAAAGAATACAAAGCAAATCCAGATGCATATAAAGGAAGTATAGCAGACGTTACAGGAATTATACGTGTAGCTATAACAAATAGACAAAACACACCAGATATATTTGTAATAATGGATGTGCTAGGAGCTGAAAAAGCAATAGAAAGACTTGAAAAAGTTTTAAGTATATAAATAAATCAGGCTAAAAGGAGGGATAAATAATGCCCAAAAAGATTGTAGCAATTGGTGGCGGCGAAAATGGACGAAAAATGGCCGATGGTACATTTACACCATACGAGACCGGCCCTATGGATATGGAAATTATAAAAATTACCGGAAAAGAACAGCCGAATTTCCTATTCCTAGCTCATACAATAAATAGTGAAGAAGGACAACAAGGTTATTTTTCAACTATGCAACATATTTATGGTGAAAGATATGGTTGTGAATGTAAACTTTTGAAAACCACTGATTTAACAAATAAAGAATTAGTAAGTGAATTAATCGAATGGGCGGATATCATATACGAAGGTGGAGGAAACACTTTAGATATGATTGCTCTATGGAAAGAAACAGGCTTTGACAAAACTCTAAGAAGTGCTTGGGAGGCAGGCAAGGTAATGTGTGGAGTGTCCGCTGGAGCAAATTGTTGGTTTAAGGAATGTTCTAGCGACTCATTACAAATTAAATATGGTAAAGATCAACCTTTAATTATGGTAGAGTGCATAGGCCTTGTAGACGGATTGTTTGTTCCTCATTGCGATGCGCCTGGTAGACATGATAATGCAAAAGATTTATTAATGACAAGTAATCAAATCGGTCTATCATTATCAAACTGTGCAGCTTTAGAAATAATTGACGATAAATATAGACTAATAACTAGCGATGCTTCTAATTATGGTTTTGAAGCATACGGACTAAAATCTTATTGGGAAAACGGAAAGTATATGGAAGAACGAATAGAACCTTCTATAGAATTCAAACCACTAAGCGAATTATTATCTAAAAATATAATAAATAAAACTAAAAATGATTTTGATATAGATGAGAGGTAGAAAGAAATGGAAAATGAAAAAAAGAACTATTCTGAAACACTAAATCTTCCAAAAACTGAATTCCCAATGAGAGGGAATCTTCCAGAAAGAGAACCAGCTGTTTTAGAAAAACAAAACGAATTAAACGTATACAAAAAATTATTAGAAAAAAATAGAAATACAGGTAAGACATTTATGTTACACGATGGACCGCCATACGCAAATGGTAACATACATTTAGGTCACGCCTTTAATAAAATACTAAAAGACATTATTATAAAATACAAAAATATGTCAGGATATTATGCACCATTTATCCCAGGATGGGATACACATGGTCTTCCAATCGAAAAGAAAGTAGAACAAGTACTTAAAATAAGCAAAGATATGGTTGGAGTTCCTGAGTTTAGAAGAAAATGTGAATCTTATGCTTTAGAACAAGTTGCACTTCAAGAAGGTGGTTTCAAACGCCTTGGAGTATTAGCAGATTACGAAAATAAATATGTAACTCTAGCTCACGATTTTGAAGTAGAACAAATCAAAGTATTTGCAGAAATGTACAAAAAAGGATATATCTACAGAGACTTAAAACCAGTATATTGGTGTGAAGACTGTAGAACAGCTCTAGCAGAAGCAGAAATTGAATACGAAGATGATACAGCAACAAGTATATTCGTTAAATTCAATGTTGTAGATGATAAAGGATTATTTACAGGACTAGTAGATTTATCTACTCTATACTTTGTAATCTGGACTACAACACCTTGGACAATGCCTGGTAACCAAGCAGTTACATTAAATCCTGAATTTGATTACAGCATCGTTAAAGTTGGCGAAGAACACTATGTACTAGCAACTGAAATGGTTGAATCTGTTATGAAAGAAGCTAGTATTGAAGAATATACAGTACTAGATAAAACATTCAAAGGTGCTGAACTAGAAAACATCTATTTACAACACCCAATGTTAGATAAAAAATCTAGAGTAATCTTAGGATCAGATAATGACCTATTAGTTACACTTGATGCTGGTACAGGTCTTGTACATACAGCTCCAGGACATGGTCATGAAGACTATCTTGCATGTAAACGTTATGGAGATATCGAAATCATATGTCCAGTAGATGAAAAAGGATATATGACAGCAGAAGCTGGCGAGCTTGAAGGTATGAAATATACTGAAGCTAACAAGAAAGTAATTGAAGTTTTAGGTGAAACAGGTGCGTTACTTGCAGCAAAACAATTAACTCACCCATACCCACACTGTTGGAGATGTCACAAACCAGTTATTTATAGAGCTACAACTCAATGGTTTGCATCTGTTAAAGAATTTAGAGATGAAGCTTTAGAAGCAGCTAAAACAGTTAAGTGGTATCCAAAATGGGGAGAAGATAGAATGCTTAACATGCTTAAAGATAGAGGAGACTGGTGTATTTCTCGTCAAAGAGTATGGGGTGTTCCAATTCCAATATTCTATTGTGCAGACTGTGGCAAAGAATTAATAAATGAAGAAACTATAGAATTATTAAACAAGACATTTAAAGAACAAGGAACAAACGCTTGGTATGAATTATCTCCTGAAGAATTACTAAAAGGTTATACTCATACTTGTGAATGCGGATGCAAAGAACTTGTTAAAGAAACAGACATTATGGATGTTTGGTTCGACTCTGGTTCAAGCCATTTTGCAGTATTAAACGACAAATTTGGTTTAACATGGCCAGCAGACCTTTACTTAGAAGGAAACGACCAATACAGAGGATGGTTCCAATCATCACTTCTTACATCAGTTGCTGTTAATGGAAAAGCTCCATACAGAGAAAACGTAACACACGGCTTCTTAATTGATGAAGATAAGAGAAAAATGTCTAAGAGCCTTGGTAACGGTGTAGATCCACTTAAAGTTTGTAACGAATTTGGTGCAGACATCTTAAGATTATGGACAGTATCATCAGACTACCATGCAGATGTTAAAGTATCTAACGATATCATAAAAGGTGTTGCAGAAGTATACAAGAAGATTAGAAATACAGCAAGATTTATGCTTGGTAACTTATCTGATTTTGAACCAAATACAGAATATGTAGATTACGCTTCAAGAGATGAATTAGATAAATACATCATGTATAAAACTAATAATCTTGTTAAAGATTGTCTTGCTGGATATGACGAATACTCATTCCACACAGTATTTAATGCAATCCATAAATTCTGTACAGCAGATTTAAGTTCTAGATACTTAGATGTTGTAAAAGATAGATTATACACATTAAATAGTAAAGATGAACTTCGTAAGAGTATTCAATCTACAATGTATGATGTATTAAAAACAATGACTACATTGTTAACACCAATACTTTCATTTACAGCAGAAGAAATTTGGGGTTATATGACTCTTAAAGATTCTGACAAAGCTGAATCTGTGTTACTAGCAGATATGCCTAAAGTAAATGAAATGTACAACGATGAAGCTTTAGCTAGAAAATGGGATGAAATCTATGAATTAAGAGATGCTATACTTGTTGATCTTGAAAAAGCAAGAGCAGAAAAGATAGTTGGACATCCATTAGATGCAATGGTTACAATCTATGATAATGAAGCTAAAGCGGCAAAACTTGCGGAAATTAAAGATATTATCGAAATGATATTAATTGTATCTAAAGTAGAAGTTAAAGTTGGAGATAGACACGTAGAAGTAACTAAAGCACCTGGAACTAAATGTGAAAGATGCTGGAAGTATAGCGAAGAAGTTGGAAATCATGCTGAACATAGCACAATTTGCCCAAGATGTATCGACGCTATAACTAAATAAATATAACAAAATTATTTTCTGGACATAATATATATAAAGGATAATAGGTGAAAATATTAATGGACAAAATTATATATGTAGACCATAGTGCTACAACATATGTAAAAAAAGAAGTTTTAGAGGAAATGTTACCATACTTTACAGAGAAGTTTGGTAACGCTTCTTCGCCATATAGAATAGGGCAAATAAATAGAGAAGCGGTAGAAAATGCTCGTGAGAAGGTAGCTAAGGCTATTAATGCGGAAGCACGCGAAATCTATTTTACAGCTGGTGGTAGTGAATCAGATAATATGATAATCCGTGGTATTGCTTATGCAAATAAAAATAAAGGTAATCATATTATAACTTCTAAAATAGAGCATCCTGCAGTTTTAGAAACTTGTGCGGCTTTAGAAAAAGAAGGGTTTGAAGTAACTTACCTTTCTGTAGATGAAAATGGATTTATATCACTAGATGAACTTAGAAACAGTATTAAAGAAACAACAATTCTTGTATCTATAATGTTTGCAAACAATGAAATTGGTACAATACAAAATATTTCTGAAATAACTAAGATAACTAAGTTTAAAGGAGTATATTTCCATACAGATGCAGTTCAAGCAGTTGGTAATGTAGAAATAGATGTAGATAAACTTGGAATAGATGCATTATCTATGGCAGCTCATAAATTCTATGGGCCAAAGGGAATAGGAGCAGCATATATTAAGAAAACAGTTAAGTTTACTCCAATAATAACTGGTGGACACCAAGAAAAAGGTAAACGTGCTGGTACTGAAAATGTTCCTGCTATTGTTGGTATGGGAAAAGCAATAGAGCTTGCTACAGCTAATATAGAAGAATACAATAAAAAGCTTATTAAGCTTAGAGACTATACAATAGATAGAATACTTTCTGAAATACCATATGTTAAGCTAAATGGAGATAGAAATTCTAGACTTGCAGGAAGCGTAAATATATCTTTCAAAGGCATAGAAGGTGAATCATTACTTCTTATGTTAGATATGAAGGGAATAGAGGCTTCTAGTGGAAGTGCTTGTACATCAGGCTCGCTTGATCCATCACATGTACTTCTTGCAATAGGTCTTAAACATGAAATTGCTCATGGTTCATTAAGACTTTCTTATGGAGAATGTAATAGTATAGAAGATGCAGAATATATTGTAGATTCCTTAAAAGAGATAGTAGAAAGACTTAGAGCAATGTCTCCGCTTGATGCAAGTGAAATGTAATGTTAAATATATAAAAGCATATTAAAAGATTTAACAAATTTAGTCGAAAAATAAAATATTATTTGAAAAACATCTGTTAATTGTATATAATACATAGCGGATGTTTTTATAGTCCAAATAATAATTTATTTGAAAGGAAGGTGGCGTAAATGAAATATGCTATCGGAATTGGTTGTGCCGTAATTGGCACTTTGGCACTGGCTCTTGTTGCTACCGAGGTTGTTCTTCAGGTAAAAAAGAACAAGGCTCACGGTGGAAAGAAGGAGCCTTATACTTGCGAGACTAAAAAGCTCGCAGCTGAACTTTACAAAAAGAAGTTTGGCAAGAAATATGCTATGGTAGAAGTACCGCAAAACGAAGTAGACGAGCAAGCCGTGGTTGAGGCGTAACAAAACAAAGAGGTGTAGATAAAATTCTATACCTCTTTTACTTTATAAAACGGCGGTGTAAAAGTGATTTAAAAACAAAGAGATAAAAGAAGTCGAATGGTATACATAAAAAAGCCTTGAAACCCTTGCAAATAGTGAACTTTTAAGGTGCATAAAATAACGCTAAAAAGACTTGCAAAAGGTCGTATTTTGGTATATAATGATGGCGTGACAAATCGATTAAAATATGAGGTGTAAAATGCAAGAATATTTATTTGAAATTGATAGCGAGGTCAAACGTAATTTTAAGTTTATAAAATCGACTTACGATTTACTAAACATGAATAATGAACTTAAAATACCTTCGCATTCAGCAGGTCAATGGTTGCTAGATAACTTATATATTGTAGAACAAGAATATAATAACGCTAGATTATCATTGGAACATGGAATAAGAGTTGGATTACCAACTGTTAAACCGGCAGATGGAAAGGAAACACTAAGAGTAATGTTTATGGCTAACGAGATCGTAAACAGAAACAATGGTGTTGTAGATGACGGTATAGTTAGTAATTATATACGCGAATTCCAAAAACATACATATGTCACTTTTGAAGAATTATCTGTTTTACCAATTATGCTAAGAATAGCAGTAATAAGATATATTAAAAGAATATGTGTAAACATTTCTAACGCAGAAATGCAAAAACTAAAAGTAGAGAAGAGAATTAATAAATCTATCTCTAAAAACGCAGACAAGGTAACTACTAAAACACTTAAAGGGTTAGGTGGTATGAAGGAAGAACTTACTATGGCAAATGGTGTTAAAACAAGCAACACTGCTTACATAGAGTATATGGCATACAAACTAAAAGACTTTGGTGCTGGTGGAGAAGAATACCTTGAAGAATTAAAAGAAGAAACAAATAAAGCGGGATTTACTATTGATGAAGCTATAGAAAAAGAGCACGATGAAATAGCTAAAACAACAAGCTTAATTGCTAATGCTATTACATCAATGAAAACAGTCTCAACTACAAACTGGGGAGATGTTATAGTTCATGTTAATAGAATAGATGAAATATTAAAAGAAGATTATACTAAAGAATATAAAAAGTGTGATCACAAAACAAAATCTAGATATAGAGCAACAGTTATTAAACTTGCTAAGAAGTATAAAGTATCTGAAATGTATGTGGCTAAAAAAGCCGTAGAGTGTTCATTTAAGCACGAAAAACATGTAGGGCACTTCTTAATAGGTGATGATAAAATTCTTCTTATTAAGTTAATGAAGAAAAACACTGCAGGGCTTTGGTTATACAATAATGTTATTAAACCGCTTAAAGCATATATATACATACTATTAATACTTGGTTTTGCTACAATATTTACAACAATAGTAGACAAGTTGTTCATAGATAATTATGCTACAGGATTTAGAATAACACTTAACATAATATTATTTGCTTTTGGTATGGAACTTGCAGACAAGCTTTATTCATACTTAATAGGTAAGTTTGTTCATCCAGAACCACTTCCTAGATTTAACTTCGCTAAAACAATAGACGAAGAGACTAGTACAATAATAGCTATGCCAACAGTTATTAACTCAACTGAAAAGCTAGATAAAATGATTAAGAAAATGGAAACTACATATCTTGCCAACAGATCACAAAACATGTATTACATGCTTTTAGGTGACTGTACATCAACTCAAAAAGAATATGTAGACCTAGATGAAAAGGTTGTTAAATATGGTAAAAAATTAATTGATGACCTTAATGCAAAATATCCAGCAGAACCTAAATTATTCAATTTCTTATACAGAAAGAGAGTATATTCAGAATCTGAAGGATGCTATATGGGTTGGGAAAGAAAACGTGGTGCGTTAACTCAACTTAACCTATTACTTTTAGGAAAACTTTCTAAAGGTCAAATAGCAAACTCAATGTACTTAGTACATAACGAAATACCTAAGGTTAAATACCTTATTACAATAGATGAAGATACAGCATTATCTTTAAACTCAGCAAAAGAGCTTGTTGCTATTATCTCACATCCATTAAATAAAGCCGTATTAGCTAAAAACAAAAAGATTGTTAAATCTGGATATGGTTTAATACAACCAGCAGTTGGATTAGATATAGAAGCTGCTAACAGCAGTATATTCTCTAAAGTTTTCGGAGGATTTGGCGGTCTAGATATATACACAAACGCTATTTCAAATATGTATCAAGACATATTTAAAGAAGCTATTTATACAGGTAAAGGTATATATGATATAGGCTTATTCGAACAATTAATAGGAGATAAGGTTCCTGAGAACTTAATTCTAAGTCACGACCTATTAGAAGGAAGCTTTATGAGAACAGGTCTTGCATCTGACGTTGAAGTACAAGATGGATTCCCATCTAACTTTATAGCATATATGAAGAGAAATCATAGATGGTATAGAGGAGATATGCAAATCATATCTTGGATATTTAGACCTAAGAGCGGATTAAATTTATTATCTCGTTTCAAAATATTTGATAACTTAAGAAGAGAAATGTTAGATGTTTTCTCATTATTATTATTAATAGTATCTATGTTCATAAAAGGAAATACATTTGTATATGCGTTCGTTGTCACATTCTGTGTAATGAACTTTGGATACCTTTTATCTACATTTGACCAAATAGTATTTGGTAGAAATGCAGAAAGAAAACAAAAACAATATATTCCAGTTATATATGGTTTAAGAGCAAACTTACTTAAAATGGTGTTTAACATTATAACACTTCCATATAAAGCATGGATAACAATAAACGCTTTCTGTACATCAATATATAGAATGCTTGTTTCTAAGAAGAAACTTCTAGAATGGGCAACAGCAGAAACAATAGAAAAAGGCGCTAAAGAAAAAATGTCATATGTATATAAAAACATGTGGCCAAACACATTATTCGGTGCAATAATGTTAATATATGCATTATTACATGGTGTAACAACAGGTAAAGGTATATTCGTTTTAATTATGGGTATATTTATGCTAATAGCTCCATTTGCTGCATATATAATGAGTAAGAAAGTAATATTTGATGGTGGAAATAAATTAGATAAGAAAGAAATAGATTTAGTTAAAGAAGTAGGAGAAAAGACATGGAAATTCTTCGAACATACAATGACAGATCTTAATAACTACTTACCACCAGATAACTATCAAGAAAACAGAAGACCTAAGATAGTAAACAGAACTTCTTCAACAAATATTGGTTATGGTGTTTTAGCTATAATAAATGCTTATGACCTTGAATATATTCCAGTAGAAGAAGCAGTAAACAGACTATATAACACATTAAAAACAGTAGAAAAACTAGAAAAATGGAATGGACATTTATACAACTGGTATAATATTAAGACATTAGAACCATTAAAACCTAGATTTGTATCTACAGTAGATAGTGGTAACTTTATAGCTTGTATTTATGTAACAATACCATTACTTAAAAAGCTAGCAGCTTCTAAAGTTGTAATGGAAAAATTATCTGATAAAATATTAGAAATGCAAAGAATATGTGATGAATTAGTATCTGGCGTAGACTTTACTAAACTATACGTTAAGGCAAAAAATATATTCTCAATAGGATTTGATGTAGAAGCAAATAAATGTGTAGACAGCTATTATGATATGTTAATGTCTGAATCAAGACTAACAAGCTTAATTGCTATTTCAACATCTCAAATAACTTCTAAACACTGGTTTGCACTTGCAAGACAACTTGTTAAAGTCGGAACCCTAAAAGGTCTTATTTCATGGAGTGGTACTTCATTTGAATACTTTATGCCAAACCTATTTACTAAGACTCACAAATATACATTGATAGATGAAGCATTAAGCTTTGCGTTAAATAGCCAAATAGATTATGCTAAATCAGCTGGTGTGCCTTGGGGTGTATCTGAATCTGCGTTTGCAGTACAAGATAACGAACAACATTACCAATATAAAGCATTTGGTATTCCATGGCTTGGTCTTAAGAGAGGCTTAAATGATAATATGGTTATTTCACCTTATTCATCATTAATATGCTTACCTTATGCGCCTAGAAAAGTTGTAAATAACATTAAGCACTTAAAGAAATACAATTCATATTCTCACTATGGTTTCTATGAAGCAATAGACTTCACAAAGAGACATATAGGAAGAGATAGAAAATATGAAGTAGTAAGAACATATATGGCTCACCACCAAGGTATGGCGCTTACAGCAATTAATAACTTTATAAACAATGGAATAGTACAAACAAGATTCCACGAGAATCCAAATATTAATGCTTGTGATATTCTATTAAAAGAAAGAGTACCATTATCTGTACCGTTAAAAGAAAGCAAGAATTCAATAGACAACAAGTTTGTTGAACCAGCAAAAGAAACGTTTACAAGCGGTGTTGCATATGAAGACTTTGCTAAATTTAAGAACAGAACTACTGCTATGATTAATACTCATACAAACGGTAGACTTTCTAGCATAATTAAAGATACTGGTGCAAACTTTATGTACTACAAAAACAATGCAATTACTAAGAACAGATTCGTAAAAGATGAAACATTAGGAAATGTTGTTGTGTTTACAGATAAAACAAGTGGTAAAGTTTGGTCATCAACATACCATCCATTCTATTCAGAGCCTGAAGAATATTCAGTATCTTACTCATTATCTTCAAGTGATTTTAGAAGAAAAGATGGTCCAATAGAGACAATAACTAAAATATTAGTAGCACCTAAATTAGATATGGAAATACGTAAATATACGTTATTTAACTCATCTAATGAAAGACGTGAAATACTAATAAATACAGAACTAGAACTTGCAATGGCAGATGAAAATGCAAACATAATACATCCTTCATTTAATAATCTATTAATAGAAGAATATTATGATGAAAATCTTGAAGCTTTAGTTGCAAGAAAACGTCCAAGAGGAAATCCAGAAGATGATTTCTATGTATTTACTAAATTAGTAGGTATAGATTTAGCTTACGAAATCGAAACAGAAAAGACTAAGTTGTTAAAAGATAACGCTATGAATGCTTACGATGGTAAGGTAACTAAATATCCATTATGGCCAGTAATGTCATATAGAGCAAGAATTCTTTTAGATCCAGGAGAATCTCAAACATTCTATTACCTAACTGGTGCAGCAGATACTAAATATAATGTATCTCACGCAATAGTAAATGCAGATAAAGAGACAATAGAAAAAGAAATATTATTCTCATTACAAAAAGAGAATGTTAATGCTAAATATCAAAAACTTGTTCCAAATAGAGCTGCAGCATATAACGACATACTTTCTAAGATATTATTTGAACATGATAAAGATATGGATGTAAACAAATATTGGGATTCTAAATATAGTCAAGCAATGCTTTGGAGATTTGGTATTTCTGGAGATTTACCAATCATAACAGTTCCAATAGGAAGATTAGAAGATTCAGCGTTAATTACAGAAGTTGTAGAATTTATGGATTACGTTAAATCTAGAAAGATTGACCTAGATATAGTTGTTGTTATGGATGAAGAACTATATAGTGGAGAACCTATTAAAACACATATTGACAAAGTGTTAAGTAAAGTGGTATATATGACTTATACAAGAGGAAATATATATACAGTTAATGTAAATACAATGCCAGAAAATGAAAGAGGAATCTTTGATTTTGTAAGCAGATTAAAAATAGAAGGCACAGATATATTTATGCCTAAGAAAACAAAAGAAAAACCTATGAGTGAGGTGGATGTGAATGAACTATAAAGCATATAATGGATATGGTGGTTTTAATATAACAGGAGACGAGTATGAGGTGTTAAACACCCATACTCCTGTCCCTTGGTGTAATGTATTAACAAACGAGAGATTCGGTACCTTAGTATCTACATATGGAACAGTTTATTCATTCTATAAAAATGCTGGTGAGTTTAAGTTAACTCACTGGTGTAATGACTGGGCAGATTTTAAGCCTGGTGAACAATTTAGAGGTATATATGATACAGGGTATAATCTAACTTATGGTTTTGGTTATGCTAAAGTAAGAGAGGAACATGGAAATATCGAAAGAAGCATGGATATTTTTGTTCCAATAGATGATGATGTTAAAGTTCATTATATTGAAATTAAGAATAGTAGAGCAATAGACAAAGAAGTGACTATAGAATATACTCCAGATATGGTTATGGGTGTTGCTAAAGAAAAAACAAGCCCATATGTACTATGTAAAGTAGAAGAAGATGTTATGTACTTTAAGAACCCATATAATGAGTTTTTTGGTAATGTTACTACATATGTTAAAGGTGTTCTATTAGAAGGCACAGAAGGTGCTGTAGAATATGATGAAGAAACACATACAGTAAAAGTAAGATGTATTGCAAAGAAAGATGAAGCAAGAAGAGTAGCAATTCTTTTTGGAGCTACTGAAGAAGGAATAGAAAAAGCCAAAGAAGTACTTGCTAAATATTCTAGTGAAACTAATATAGTAGCAGAATACGAAAAAACAAAAGCATACTGGAGAAGTAAAGTTGTACGTAATTTCAAAACAGGAAATGAGTATGTAGATATACTTGCAAATGGATGGTTAATGTATCAAACATTAGCATCTAGATTGTTTGCAAGAACAGGACTTTACCAAGCTGGTGGAGCTTTTGGATATAGAGATCAATTACAAGATACTCTAGCATTAATATCTTCTTGGCCAGAAAGAACGAGATCTCAAATAATAAAACACGCTCACAAACAATTTGAAAAAGGTGATGTTTTACATTGGTGGCACGAACACAATTCAAGAGGAATTAGAACTCGTTTTAGCGATGATTATCTATGGTTACCATATGTTCTTAGTGAATATGTATTTAAGACTAAAGATATGACAGTATTAAATGAAACTGCTTCATTCTTAGAAGATAAACCTTTAGGTGAACATAAAGAACTTTATGATTATTTTGCACCTACTGGAGTTTATGCAACAGTTTATGAACACGCAGTAAGAGCTATTAAGTATGGTCTATCTAGAAAAGGTAGACATGAACTTTTAGAAATAGGAGATGGAGACTGGAATGACGGTTTCAGTAACATAAACGGTGAATCTGTATGGCTAACTTTCTTCATGATAGACATTTTAGATAGATTTATTAAATTAGCAGATATGATGGGAAATAAAGAGGACTCTAAATATTTTGCAAACGAAAGACATATTCTAAAACATACAGTTATAGATTATGCTTGGACAGGAGAATACTTCGCAAGAGCATTCTATCCAGATGGAACTCCGATAGGAACTCCAGATAGTCCAGATTGCAAAATAGATTTAATATCTCAAGCTTGGGCAGCTATAGCTCTTAAAGGATATATAGATTGTAAAGAAGAGATAGATTTAAGTTTAGAGAGCGCAGAAAAGTATCTAGTAGATAGAGACCATGGAGTTGTAAAACTTCTTTATCCGCCATTCGACAGTCCTAAAAACAATCCTGGTTACATTAAAGCATATGTTCCTGGTGTTAGAGAAAACGGCGGACAATATACACACGCTGCAATATGGCTTGCAAAAGCGTATTTTGAAATAGGTAAACCTGAAAAAGGATTAGATATATTAAGTATATTAAATCCAATAAATCATAGTAATGAAAAAGAAAAAACTGAGATTTATCAAGTAGAACCTTATGTTGTGGCTGCAGATGTTTACGCTAACCCAGATCATGTTGGACGTGGGGGCTGGACTTGGTACACAGGTTCTTCGGGTTGGATGTATAAAGTAATAGAAGATAACTTTAACCAAGTAGATGAAAATTCTACTGAGTCTAAAGAAGAAAAGAAACCAGTTAAAAGAACTACTAGAAAGAAAAAAGTAGAAGTAGAACCAGAAACTGAAACAATAAAAGAAGAAACAACTACGGAAGTAGAAAATGTAGAATAATTAAAAGAGAGGTACATAGAAATATGTGCCTCTTTAATATGTCCCTAAAATATTAAAACATTAAAAAATAAAATATTGACTAAACTAAAAATATAAAATATACTTTTATATATAAACATAGGAGAAATGTATATGAATAATAGAAAAGGGATATCTTTAATAGTATTAGTAATAACAATAATTGTAATGATAATATTAGCGGCGTCGATTATAATTTCGTTAAATAATGCCGGCATTATAAACAAAGCTGATGAAGCAGTTAGCAAAACAGATTTGCTGAATGTTCAAAATAAAGCAGATCTGATTTGGACTGACGATTATCTAGCGGGTAAAAGGGGTGGCAATCTTAAGGAATCTGTCTTAGATAAATTAAAAGATCATACAGATGACTATGATATAGATGTAACAGATAAAGGTGTAACTGTAACTGAAAAAGGCCAAGGCTCAACATATGCGGGGAAACCTGTATATGCAAAAATATATAATTATACTGACCCTGTAACTGGAACTTCAGGTAAATTGTTAGAATTATCTAGTAACGAAAATCATATATCTACATTACCAGGAGTGGATTTATCTGTTGCACCTATTGAATATGGTAATATAGGTCAAACTGCATATCACTACGATCTTAATACATCAGTAGTAATTCAAAACGGAGTTACATATAATTATGATACAGAAGAAGCTAGTGTAGCTGTTCCGTGGTTAACATTTTCGAGCGACGAAAATGATTATGGAGATGAAGTTTATATTAGAGGTTCGTACGAATCTAGTGAAGAGAATATAATAAAAGTAAATATTGCAGATAAAATAGCACCAAAAAGTACAGCAACATACTTCTTAGGATTAGAAGATTTAACTGAAATCGTTGGATTAGACAATATAGAAACATCTACAGTTACTGATATGTCTGGTATGTTTAAGGGGTGTAAAAACTTAGAAACGCTAGACGTTTCTGGTTTTGATACTAAAAATGTAACAAGTATGGCGGGAATGTTTTTATATTGCTATAACGTTGATGTCATAGATGTAAGCAACTTTGATACATCTAAGGTTACTATGATGAATAGTATGTTTGAGGAGTGTTCATCAATAACAAACTTGAATTTAAGTAGCTTTGATACTTCAAAAGTAACCAACATGGAAAGCATGTTTTCAGGTGCCTGGAATTTAACTAGTTTAAATGTATCTAATTTTGACACTTCTAATGTAACTGATATGAGTCTAATGTTCTGGAGCGTAGGAGTTTCTGAATTAAATGTAAGCAATTTTGATACATCTAAAGTTACTAGAATGAATAGTATGTTTGAAGATTGTGGTTATCTTACTTCTTTAGACCTTAGAAATTTCGACACGTCTAAGGTAACAACAATGTCTTGGATGTTTGGAGACTGCACAGAATTATCTAACATAAACTTATCTAGTTTCAACACATCTAGTTTGAGAGATATGTCAGGAATGTTTAATAGTACTGCTATAACAAGCATTGACTTAAGCCATTTTGATACAACAAATGTTGTAGATATGTGCGATTTGTTTGGTTGGTGTGAATATTTAACAAGTATTAATTTAACAGGCTTCAAGACATCAAATGTTGTAGACTTTGATTATATGTTCTATGACTGTGTTAATTTAAAAAATATAGACGTATCACATTTTGATACATCAAACGCAAAATATTTATATGGAATGTTTGGTGGTTGTGAATCGTTAGAAACAATAAATGTAAGTAACTTTAATACAGCAAAAACAACCTCGTTCGATAATATGTTTTCATATTGCCAAAAACTTAAAACTATAGATTTATCTAGTTTTAATACATCAAGTGCCGAAGAAATTAGTGGAATGTTCAATAACTGTATAGCATTAGAAAGTATAGATTTATCTAATTTTAATACATCTAATGTAAAGGACTTCTCTAAATTATTCTATGGTTGTACTAATTTAAAAAATGTTAATATAGCTAATTTTAATACTGCAAATGCAACAAATTTATCTTCAATGTTTTATAATTGTCCAGCATTAGAAACATTAAATTTATCTAACTTCAACACAGCTAACGCAACAAACATGTCTTATATGTTCTATAAATGTTCAAATTTAGCTAATCTAAACGTATCTAGTTTTAATACTGCAAACGTAGGAGACATGAGATATATGTTTGCTGGTTGCTGCAAATTAGTAGGTAATTTAGATATAAGTCACTTTACATACAAGTCTGGTGTTAAAAAAACAAGTATGGATCCATCTTGTTTAAGTTAATAAAGGAGGAGACTAATGAAGAAAAAAACAATAATACCAATTATAGTTATAATTTTACTCATAGGAATCGTAGTAATAATTAGTTCAACAAACTCTAATGCTAAAGAAAATAATATACCATTGCCAGATTATGCATCTCGTATAAAAATTTCAGATATAGTAAAAGAAGATATTGCGAACAAATTAACTACATTTGGAGTAAATATAGAAAAAACAAAATCTAATGGTACTAATAAAAAAATAGGAAATGGAGAGTCATATATAATAAAAAGCGGTTCAACTCAAGAAACAATAAATATCTATATAGTAGACAATAATGTTGCTTCTTTATTAGCTGGAAATACAAATCCAGGCGAAAAAGAAATAGACGGCAATAAGTATTGGATATATAAAAACTTATTAATTAGTTTACCATCAAACACAACATTTAGTGATTCTATAAAAAATTCATTAATATAATTTAAAGAGGTATAAAAGAGATTATTATCTTTATGCCTCTAATTTATTGTGTTCGACACAAAAACTCTTTATTTGACCTTTTAGAGCCTTTGTGGTATAATTTTATGCGTAAGATATATGTAAATAAAATATAATTATATAATAGGAGAATTAGCACATGATGGAAAAAATTGAAAGCCTATGGAAAGTGGGTATTCGGTTTAATGAAATTCAGTTTATCGGAATAGCCCCTAGACTTGGTGGAATATTTGGTAATGCAACCGAGCAAGCACTGTTAACAAAGGCAGTAGATTATATCGAACAAGCTCAAAAATTTGCAGAATGCATTCCTTTATCTAAGGTCCCAGAGGGTATGGAAACAACGAATAAAAATGATGTAATGGTAGGTTTTACTCTTATGTTTAAGGACGCGGAAAAAGCCAAATTATTCCTTGATAGTATTAAACAATAACCATTAAAAGATTGTCGCATAAATTGCGGCAATTTTTTTATATTTATTCCAATTTTTGTGATATAAATATTACATAATTGCTTGTAAATAACTTTATTTGTGATATAATTTAGTAGTTACATGTGAATAGAAGAAAGGAAGATAAACATGAGTGTTAAAATAGAAAAATTAGAAGGATCAAAAGTAAAATTAGATTTTACAGTAGAAGCAGCAAAATTTAATGAAGCATTAGACCAAGCTTTCAAAGAAAACTCAGGAAAATTCAAAATGCCTGGTTTTAGAAATGGTAAAGTACCAAGAAACGTTATAGAAAAAACATACGGAGATAACGTATTATTTGAAGAAGCTTTTGGTATACTTGCTGAAAAAGAATATATGGCAGCAGTTATAGAAAACAACCTAGAAGTTGTTTCTGAACCAAGACTTGCTAAAATGGACAAATTAAGCAAAACTGAAGATATAGTTTTCTCAATTGAAGTATTTGTTAAACCAGAAGCAAAACTTAAAAAATATAAAGGATTAACAATAGAAAAAGTTAATACAGAAGTTACAGATGCTGATGTAGATGCAGAATTAGAAACTATTAGAAATAAAAACGCTAGAATAGTTGCTAAAGAAGAAGGCGCTGTAGAAAACGGAGATATAGCTAATATAGATTTCGAAGGATTCTTAGATGGTGTAGCATTCCAAGGTGGAAAAGCAGAAAAATATGACCTTGAAATAGGTTCAGGTTCATTTATACCAGGATTTGAAGAACAAATCGTAGGAATGAAAGTTGGAGATGAAAAAGATATAACAACTACATTCCCTGAAGAATATGGTAACCAAGATTTAGCTGGAAAAGAAACAATATTCAAAATTAAATTACATGAAATAAAGAAAAAAGAATTACCAGCACTTGATGATGAATTTGCTAAAGACGTATCTGAATTTGATACATTAGAAGCTTATAAAGCATCATTAAAAGAAAAATTAGCTAAAAATAAAGAAGCAGCAGCTAAAGCTGAAAGAGAATCTAAAGCAGTAGAAGCTTTAATTAAAGAATTAGATGTTGAAATACCAGAAGTTATGATTCACAATCAAATTCACAATATGATTCATGAATTTGAACAAAATCTAGCATACCAAGGTATGACTCTTGATCAATACATGGAAATATTAAATATTGACCATAAAGCATTACACGATCAATTCGAAGAACCAGCAGTAAGAGATATTAAATTAAATCTTGCTATAGAAGAAGTAGTTAAAGCAGAAAATGTTGAAGTAACTGAAGAAGAAATAGTTGCTAAAGTTGAAGAACTATGTGCAGCATACGGTCAAGATGCTTCTTCTATGAAAGAAAACGAAAATGTTAAAGGATACATGAGAACTAAATTAAAACAAGAAAAAGCTATGAACGTAGTAGTAGAAAATGTTAAAGAAAAATAGTTTTTATTGGAGGTAAACATATATATGAAAAACAGTTTAGTACCAATGGTTGTTGAACAAACAAGCAAAGGTGAAAGATCATATGACATTTACTCAAGACTTCTAAAAGAAAGAATAATATTCTTATCTGAAGAAGTAAATGATGTAACAGCCTCTTTAGTAGTAGCTCAATTGCTATTCTTAGATGCTGAAGATCCAGGTAAAGATATTCATTTATATATAAACAGCCCTGGCGGTAGTGTTACTGCTGGTATGGCCATATACGATACAATGCAATACATTAAATCTGATGTTTGTACAATATGTATTGGTATGGCAGCAAGTATGGGAGCATTCCTTCTTGCAGCTGGTAAAAAAGGTAAAAGATTTGCACTACCTAATAGCACAATAATGATTCACCAACCTTTAGGTGGTGTTCAAGGTCAAGCTAGTGATATTAAGATTCATACAGATTATTTATTAATGATTAAAGATAAATTAAATAGAATTCTAAGTGAAAATACTGGCAAGCCATTAGAACAAATCGAAAAAGATACAGATAGAGATAACTTCCTATCTAGCAAAGAAGCCAAGGAATATGGCTTAATTGATGAGGTTATGACAAGTATTAACGAGTTATAATATAAGGAGATAAATATATGGCAAAGAAAACAAATAGTGGTAACAATGATTATGATATATTTTGTTCTTTTTGTGGAAGATTTAAAGATGAGGTCGGCAAGATGATTGCCGGCCCTAATGGCATCTTTATATGTGAAGATTGTATAGATGTATGTAATAAGGTAATATTAGAAGATTTAATGCTTGGTGAACAAGAAGAAATGGAAAGACAAGCTAAGAAAGTAAAGCCAGAAGAAAAGGCTAGCGCTTCTTTAACAAGTAAAAAAGAACTAATAGAAAATACAGAACTTCCAACTCCAGAACAAATAAAGAAAATACTAGATGAATATGTAGTAGGTCAAGACTCAGCTAAAAGAATTCTTGCAGTTGCAGTATATAACCATTATAAAAGAATAAGAAATCTAGATAAAATAGATGATGTAGAAATACAAAAGAGTAATATATTAATGCTAGGACCAACAGGATGTGGTAAAACACTTATGGCACAAACTCTTGCTAAAGTATTAAGAGTTCCATTTGCAATAGCAGATGCTACTACTTTAACAGAAGCAGGATATGTGGGTGAAGATGTAGAAAACATTCTTTTAAGACTAATACAAGCAGCTGACTGGGATATATCTAAAGCAGAAAAAGGTATTATATATATAGATGAATTAGATAAGATTACAAGAAAATCTGAAAATCCATCTATAACAAGAGATGTTAGTGGCGAAGGCGTACAACAAGCACTTCTTAAGATAATAGAAGGAACTGTAGCTAATGTTCCTCCGCAAGGTGGAAGAAAACACCCTCAACAAGATTATCTTAAAATAGATACTACAAATATATTATTTATATGTGGTGGTGCATTTGAAGGTCTAGATAAGATTATAGAAGCTAGAGTTGGTGAAAAATCTATGGGCTTTGGTTCTAAACTAGAAGAAAAGAAAGATATAGATTACGGAACAATATTTAGTAAGGTTCTACCAAATGATATTATTAAATTTGGACTAATACCAGAATTAGTAGGCCGTCTACCAATAATTACATCACTTACTCAATTAGATGAGAAAGCTTTAGTAGACATACTATCTAAACCTAAGAATTCTATACTTAAACAATATAAAAAATTATTAAAAATGGACAATGTAGAGCTAGACTTTAGAAAAGAAGCTCTTGAAGAAATAGTTAGACTTGCACTAGAAAGAAAAACTGGTGCTAGAGGTCTTAGAGCTATACTTGAAGAAGTTATGCTTAATGCCATGTATGATATACCATCAAACAAGAACATTAGTAAATGTATAATTACTAAAGAGGTAGTTACTAAAGAATTAGGTCCTATATACGAATATAGAAATCAGCAATAAAATGTTTAGATATAAAAAGAACTCGCAAATTACTACGAGTTCTTTATTTTTTTACGCTTCTTCAAGCGCAAGCGACATTCTGCGAATTTTATTTGCCATAGAGCCGATGTATCCGGCAATAATTCTTTCGGCATCCTTTCTAAATGTCTCATCCTTATTCAGTTGTTCTAAGAATCCCTTATAGTCAGTGAAGACGGGATCAGTGCAGACTACTCTAAATGCCTTATCGAACAAAGGCTTAGAGATAGGATGCTGTCCTTTTGCGGGATTTGCGTACGCTTCAACAGCGGCCACTTTAGTAGTGGACTTACTTACTGTAAGTTTAACCAATTTTCCGTCTGAGAATTTGAAGTCGTACCTAATTTTACTGTGATGGTCGGTTGCTTGAAAAGTCTTCAATCTAAACACTCCTTAAATTATTATAGTGGCTTATAATACTGACCATTTTTATTATAACATAGAAGCAGAGCACAGGTCAAGGAAAACAGTAGACATAATTTCGTAAAATAGATATTTTGTATAGAATAGACAAGAGATAAACGAACAAATATTCGATATTTTTAATAAAAAGTGTTGACAAACAATTGTTCTTTATATATAATTAAAACAGAACAAAGGTTCGGAGGTAATTATATGAAAAGAAGATATAGAGTAAATTATAAAAGAGTAGTAACAAATATAATAGTATTAGCGGTTATATTCATGGTATTTAATGCTTTTACTAACATTACATTTGGTTCAAGAAATATACAAACTAAAACAATTCGTGTAGAGCGTAATGATACTTTATGGAGTATTGCTTCAGATATATGTAAAGCTTCTACTGAAGAGTTAAACGTACAAAATGTTATTATACAAATTAAGAATATAAACAACTTAACTGAGAGTACAATATACTATGGTCAAGAATTGAATGTTCCTATATATATGTAGAAATATTATAATAATTCCCTTTAGGCAGCTATTAATTTAGTTGCCTTATTTTTATGTCTGTGATAATATCTATATATACTATATATGAGGTGATTATATGGAAAAACAAGAAAATCCTATAAATACTGAAAATACTGAGAAAAATCGCCCTCCTAAAAGGCAAAATAAGGCGTTTTTTATTTCTTTAGGTGTAATATGTGGTCTGTTATTGTGTGCAATTTATATGATTATTCGTATGCCTGATGAAATTCCAACTACATTATCTAATACGAGAATTGAGAGATTTAAAGGTAAAGATTATTACATTTATACATACCAAGGAGTGTACAATGGCGAACATCAACATGTAACATACTCATTAACTCCAGATGATAAAAATGCAAATGTACATCTTAAAGAAGTTATGACGTATGATCAATATGTAGAGTTTTGTATGGAAAGAAATATAGATATTAAATATACTGATCAAAATAAAAATTACATTGTGTTATCTTATACTAGTTATAGCCATTGTTATGGTAGACTTGCGGATGTTGAAAAATTAGGCAAAGTAATAGCACTATATGTTTGGGATCAAATAAAAGGAGTTCCCAGTCCTTCTATTGTACATGGATATGCAATAATAATACCAACAGATGCTAGTACACAAACTATTATTAATGTTGTACCTATGTATATTGAAGAAGAATTTGAAAAGATTACTAGTGCAATAGAGTTCCCGAATATATTGAATCAAGGCGACATGATGGTTAAAAAACCCGTTATATATCTGTACCCTACTAAAGATACTAAAGTTGATGTAAAGCTTGTAAATGACAATTTACTTACTTGTACATATCCTAAATACCAAGATAAATGGAGTGTACTTGCTAAACCAAATGGAGATCTAATGTATTTAGAAACTGGTAGAAGTCTATACTCGTTATATTATGAAGCAGATAGTTTAATAAACTTTACAGTTACAGATGAAGGTTTTGTGGTTAAGGGTAAAGATTCTGCTACTTTCTTAGAAGACAAATTAGAAATATTAGGATTAAACGAACATGAAGCAGAAGAATTTATTATATACTGGTTACCTATATTAGAAGCTAATGAATACAATTATATTAGATTTGCTACTAAAGAGGAAATTGATTTTAACATGCCTTTAGAGATTAATCCAAATCCAGATAGTGTAATTAGAGTCCTAATGACATATAAAGGCCTTAAATCGCCTATAAACGTCAAAGAACAAGTGTTAGAAACACCAAATAGAGATGGATTTGTTTTAGTTGAGTGGGGCGGTACTGAAATTAAGTAATTATACATATATATAATGTATAAAAATATTAAAGAGGAACTTAAAAATAATAAAGAGGTGCTTAAAATTATTAAGCATCTCTATTTATTTACATATATAATAATGTTTATTATCTTAATTTATTTAATGGGTTATTATCTATTGCAGATTTAACTTCATCGCTGTCTATATGAGTATATATTTGGGTTGTAGCAATAGTTTCATGACCTAATACTTGTTGTAATGTTCTAATATCTACACCTGCATGTTTGTGCATTAATGTAGCTGCAGTATGTCTAAGCTTATGTGGTGTATACTTTTTAGGATCTAAACCTGCTTCTATAATATACTGTTTAACCATTATTTCTACCATTCTAGGAGATATACGTTTATACTTTTTGCTTATAAATAACGCACGTCTGTCGTCGCCTTTAAGCTTGTCTATTGGTCTAACCCTAAGATATGTTTCTATAGCATCTAAACAGGCTTTATTTAGGTGTACAGAGCGTTCTTTATTACCTTTACCTATAACAGATAGCGTATCACCTTTGATGTGTTCTAAATTAATTCCTACTAGCTCAGAAAGACGCAAACCACAGTTTAGAAAGACTGTAAGAATGGCATAATCTCTTTCTTTGAACTCGCCAGAAACAGAGTGGAGTAGGGCAAGAGACTCATCTAGATTTAAATATTTAGGTAATCTTTTTTCTAATTTTGGTGCTTCAAGTCCTGAAGTTGGATTTCTTTCAATTTTTTTAGTAATATCGCATAAATATTTATAAAATGATTTAATTGATGAAATTTTACGAGCTCTTGAAATTGCTTTAGTATTTTTATCATATAAATAATTATATATATCTGAAATTTCTACAGATTTGAAAAAATTTAAATCTAAATCTGAAATATCAATTTCTTTGAAATTTTCAATTTTAATATTATATTTATCACGTTTAATAAATTGAAAAATATCTCTAAGATCATAATAATATTCATTAACAGTATTTTTAGATCTGTTTTTAGTAACTGTTAAGTAATTCTTTAGATAATCCTGCAAAATTTGCGGCATATCATCATATGTAGGATGTTTCATAAATACCTCCAAAAAACGACGCTCTAGAATCGATTTTAAGGCGTTTTTATTATTAGGGGTATATAGTTTGACCTTGAAAAAAAGGCCCCTAAAACGCCAAAATAGAAAATAGGGCTAAAATGACTAATTTTGTATATAGACACATATATAATGTATGAAATTTTATAAAATGTATATACAGATATATAATTATGTAGTAGAATAACAAGTAGAGCTAAACAGCAGGTAATATATATGTATATATAAATAAAAATATAAATACGAAATATATATGAAGGGCCCTGAAAGCCTTGATATACATATATAATATCAGAAGAGGGTTCTATATGCAATAGTTCCTTCTCTAAAATACACAAAATATCTATTTTGCGAAATAACACATAACAAAATAAGAGCCTTTCTTCTTATGGCCTACTTCTTCTATTATGTGCTAATTTCGTTTTTTTAATTTTGCGTTTACTTTACTAATCTATTATTTTTAATTCTTCGTACTCCTTAAATGTTTCTTTGCTTTTACTTATTAAATAAAATAATAACATTCTTAATTCTGAATAATAATTTTCAAAATTGTTTGTATCATAAAATTCTTGCATATCTATATGCTCTACCTTACCGTAATACATGAATCTGCATAGAAGCCCTATACTACATATTAATACGCTTGCGTTATGCATGTTAAGTCTTAATGTTATATACTCATTTCCTCGTTTTTTACCGCGTTTGACGCCAATTTCAGCCATTTTATCCCTCCTTCCTATAGTGTTTTACTTATATTATGTATACTTTATCATTGAAAACCACCTATATTTATGATATAATAACTTTCGTGATTAATATTTCTATTCTAATAAATAAATTTAAAGGAGATTTTTACGTTTATGACTCAAAACAATCGGCATTTTTCACTCATTCAAACCGGCAAATTCACAAGTACACCTTCTGCCAATCCTTTCAGGATCAAAAATTTCTTTTTGAATGTTGAGTTCAATTATATGGGCTCAAATGCATTTTTGGTAACTGCACTTAGGTTAGCTGCAGCTCGTATAATGCATAATAAACATAGATATGCTATACAGCACACAGGTATCTATGTAAATGATACAGATGAACTTCTTCTCTACTGCGATGTAGAAAATGCTATTACCATAACCAATATGATAAAAGAATATATCGCCAAGCCCTACGACCTTGTAGGACAATCTTCACCAGGACTTACAACAGATTTATTCTGGTGGTGTATAGATAAATCTCCTATGTTCGGAGATTGGTTTGCATTTACTTCAAATAACATTAACTTGTTTAAGGAAAGTTTTGATGCAGCTGATGGGATTTGGATGATGATGCCTAACTACGAGCGCGAAATCGCATATCGGAAAGCTGTTTTGTAATAATACAAGCTCACTCATATATATGGGTGGGCTCTTTTCTTGCATTTAAATAAAATCAAACCCCTACTATAAGTAGAGGCTGATATAAGAGGTTATATATGAAAACTAAAGTTTTCTCTAGTCTGCATTCTGTGTAATTAGTTCCAGATACCTAAACCTTGGTTTCTAGCTTCTATTTGAGCTTTTGCTAATACATCTAATTTGTTTATGTTATTTCTTTCTGCTCTAAGATTTGCTAAACCATTTTCTAGTAATGTTTCATTGTAGAAGTCATTATCTATATATAAGTATCCGTATGTTTTTCCTTTTTCTGATTTAACTGTATCGAAATCTACTACTACATTCTTTCCTGTTAAGTCTGCTGCCATTCTGTTAGATAAAGCTTCTGTATTTTTTGTAGATTCTATACCAATTAAGTTAATTTCATGTTCTTCACCATTTGATACTAAAGTTACTGTTATACCATTTACTTCTTTTACAGTTCCTTTTATAGCTTGTTTAGTGTATGTGTATGCATCTTTTTCTACGGGAGTAACACTAGCTACTTTGTTTTCTGGAGTAAATCCTATAACTAAGCCAGTAACTATTAATGCTATTGATATAATAATGACCGCTACTGCTGGTCCATATTGTTTAATATAAAACATTTTCTTATTTTCATAATACATATTTACTACCTCCATAAAAATAAAGTTACATAATTTGAGCCATACTATAATATTATGATACCATAAATATTATGTAAAGTCAATATTATGTAACCAATTATCTATTATTTTCTTCGTTTATTCTACTTCTTTTTGCCTTTTTAATTGTTGATTGCTAATTTTTTATGTTAAATATCTGCGTTGTGCCATACGTTTTGAACATCATCGTTAGCTTCTAATTTGTCTATAAAGTTTTCAAATTTTTCTGCTTCTTCATCTGTTAGTTCTTTCTTTAATGTAGGAACCATTTTAATTTCTGATTCTACTGTTGTATAGCCATTCTTTTCTAAATATTCGCTTATTTTGAAGTATGCTTCTGGTGCACCTGTAATTTCAATGTAACCTTCTTCGCTTACAAAGTCTTCAGCACCAACATCTAATACTTCTAGCATTAATGTATCTTCATCTATACCAGCTGCTTCTAGTATAAATACAGATTTTTTGGTAAACATGTATCCAACTGAACCAGTTTGTCCCATGCTACCGCCACTTCTATCGAATATACATCTAATATCTGCTGCAGCCCTATTTTTATTATCTGTCATAGCGTCAACTATTACAGCAACTCCGCAAGGACCAAATCCTTCGTAAGATATTTCTTCATAGTTAGCTGCATCTGATGCGCCTGAAGCTTTTTGAATACATCTATTAATGTTATCATTTGGCATGTTATTAGATTTAGCCTTAGATATAACATCCCTTAATTTTGCGTTACTTGCCGGATCAGGACCACCTTGCTTTACAGCAACTGTAATTTCTTTACCTAATTTTGAATAAATTTGGGCTTTCTTACCGTCAACGGCTTCTTTTCTTCTTTTAATATTTGCCCATTTACTATGTCCACTCATATATCCTTCTCCTCCTTCATATGTTTGGTTTAGTTTAACCTTTAATATTCTAACACATTTTAAGTAATTTGTGTAGTCTTTTTCGCTCCAAAATGCGTATTTTAAGCGTTTTTTATACTAAAGAGTGTTGTTTATTATGCCGTCAAATAATTCTATGTATTTTTCTACCGTAGATTTTGATGAATTTTTAATGCCTTCTTTAATATTTTCATCAGATAATTCTTTAAGTAATGCTCTATTGTTATATAGTTCTTTAATCTTTTCTTTTAATTCTTCTTTATTTCTATCTTTTAATATATATTTTTGTCCTTTTTCACCTAGCACTTCATAAGCTAAGCCTACATCAGTAGTTATTACTGGTACACCGCAGCTCATTGATTCTAGAAGTGGTCTTGGAGTTCCTTCTATTAAAGAAACACATACATATATATCTATATTACTATAATACTCTTGCATTTCTACTGCATTTCTGTATTTATCGTTTACATCTGCAAAGAAAGGTTCAATATTATATCCTTCCGCTTTGAGTTCCTCTATAGCTGGTTTTAATATAGTATGAAGACCTTTATAGTCTATATCATCTTCTGTTTTCTTGTTCCATTTGCTGTTTCCAACCCATCCTATAACTAAAGGTCTATTTTCTACATTTTCACTATCAAATCTTTCAAGATTAGCAGGTACAAATAAATCTGTATCTATTGTATCTGGTATTTCCGCCCATGGAAGCGGACAATTTTCTACAGCTGCATATATATCGTATAACTTTTTAGAGCATACTAAATATGCTTTAGAATATAGTCTATATAGTTTTGTATAGTCTATTTCAGGATCATTTATTGCTAAATGGTCATATACACATGTAGTAATTTTTCTTACCATAGATGATAAGTATTCGTCATAGTTATATCCTTTTAAAGCCACTCTTTCTTTGAAACTTTCATCTTCAAATTGAAGTAAAAGTTTTCTTGCAAGGAAGTGTATTACATCATACTCCTTTGTAGCTTCTAAAATGTCAAATAAGTCTTTATTAAAGTCTGTTACACAATAAAATACATCTATATCATATTTATCGCTTAATTCCTTTTTTAATAATTGTGCAATTATGTCAAAAGACCAATTTGGTATATCTGCTATTATTGCAATTTTATTTTTGCTCATTATTCTTTTTAACCTCCTCTTCAAAGGATCTGTTTAATGATTCAAGCATACTGTTTAATAATAAATATCTTTCAGCGAATTCTATATTGTTGCAATAGTTCTTATCTGTAGTAGAACCAGTTTTAATAAGCTTTGTTAAGTACTTGTCCATATCACTTATCATCTTTTCTATAGAGAAGTATGTAACAATCTTGTTTCTACATAATTCTTTGTAGTCGACTTTTTCTTTATTAACAAGTACTTTTTCAATTGCTGCTCTATATTCTTCTATTTCATTTTCAGAATAATCGAACTCAAATTGTTGTTCTGGTACTTGATATGGTCTAATTAAGTAACCACAATCTGTTTGTATAAGCTCTTTTTGACCGCCTATATCACAAGATACTACAGGAACACCCATAGACATAGATTCATATGTAGTAAGTGTTAAACCTTCTCTTAGTGAACATACAAGCGTTACCTTAGCTACTTTATAGAAACGTCTAACATCTTCTTGCATTCCATAAAGATCTACATATTCTTCTAAATGTTCGTCTGCAATTTTCTTTTTCATATCCTCAAAAGCAGGACCGTCACCAACAAAAGCTAGTCTTACATTTGGTCTTGTTTCTAAAAGTTTTTTTAGCACTTCTATTGCAAATAATGGACGTTTATAATGAACCATACGACCTACAAATAGTATAACTTCTTTACCTTTGTATTTCTTTTTAAGTTCTGTCTCACCTTCATAAGTTTTGTTTAGATCATAGAAATCTGGATCTGTACCTATATATACAGGTTTAATATTTTTAATATTTCTATTCATTATATTGTACATTATTTGTCTTAAGTGTTTTGTACAAGTATATGTATTATCTAAGTACATTGCAACCGAGTTGGAATCCTTAGGAAAACCACCGTTTCTTAATGTCCAGTTTTCTGCGTGTATATAGTCTACGAATGGTATTTCTTTGAAATGGAATTTAAGCCATGGTAATACATAGTATCCGTAAAAACTATTTGAAAGAACAACTGCATTTATCTTTCTAGATTTTATTATATGATAAATAAAGCTTGCCCAGTCTTTTTCTTTTAAGAACGATGTTAAATCGAAATATTCGTCAACATATTGTTCTACTTTTTGCCTTAAAACATAATCACATTTCTTAGTGGTGATTACACTAATTTCATATCCTTTTGCTCTTAGCCCTTTAATTAGGTTTAATGCAAATATATCTGCACCACCTACAACAAACCAAGGAACTATGAATAAAAGTCTTTTCTTTTCCGCTAGTGGGAAAATATCTTTTTTAGTTAATTCAATTTTTTGTGGTATATCTTTATAGTCTATTTTATAGATTTTATCGAACTCAATAATATTAGTATCTAGTTTAATTTCTGACTTCATCTTATCTATATATTCATCAGAAATTTTAGATTTTTCTTCGCTATTTTCTACCATTACATATTTTTCGTCAGATAGTTTTCTATGCCAATAACCATAATAATCCATTTTAATTGGAACATATTTTTTACTTAAGAAGTATAGCCACATATACCAATCTTCGTGTACTTCTGATGGTAGTGACATAAATGAATCTAGCTCTAAGAATTTATCTTTTCTAATAAATGCACATCTAGATATAATGTTCTTTTTAGACATTTCATAAATAGCTAGTTTCTTATTAAATAGACCTTGTTTATCATGGAAATTTACCATTCTAGAATATGCCCAAACACCTTCTGGGTTTGTTAGCATAGTAAAATAACCACATTCTAACATTGTTTTGTCTATTAAATCTGATTCACAAAGAAGTAATAACAAATCACTCTTTGCTTCTTTTGCTGCGATATATTGAGCTTTTGCTAAGCTCTCGTCATCTTCTAATTTTACAATTCTAATTCTTTTATCTATCTTTACTAATTCGTTTAATGTTTCGTCAATTTCATGTGTTGCAATTAACCATTCCCAATGCGGGAAAGTTTGGTTAAGTAATGAGTTATATGTTTGTTTTATATAACCCTGATTTTCATAGTGTGTTATAACACTTACATATATATTATCTACATATGTACTAAGTCTAGACTCTGTCTTTTTTCCTGGTTCTAATGTAAAGTCGAAGTAGTCTAGCTCTGTCTTTTGATTATTCATTTTACCTCCTAAAATTTTAAGGCTACATTTTCATTATACCATTTTTGAGATAATAAGTAAAGCTTTATAACCCCTGAAACCCTTGCTATAACTAGCACCTGGTACCAACATAACAAAGAAACGCTATGTCCCACATAAGGTTTAGCGTTTCTAATTTTGTTAAAATTTGTTTAATTTTTTAATTAATTATATAATTTAGTATACATGTTATAATAATTTAATACCTTTTCAAAATATGTTTTTGTTTCATTATATTCTATATTCTCTAATAGCTTTGTGTAATCTGTATATTCATTATATTCTGCTTCAAGCCATGTGTCTACCCTACCCATTCCTGCATTGTATGCTATTATTGCAAGGTAGTAATTACCATCAAAATATTTTATTAAGTATGATAAATACTTAGTTCCTATATGTATATTAGTATATGGATCAAATATGTCATACGATTTATCATCTACTGTATCTATTTTTCTAGCCATTTGTTTTGATGTTGGATCCATTATTTGCATTAATCCTTTTGCATCACTGCTAGAAACTGCATCTTTGTTAAAGTTGCTTTCTTGTCTTATTACTGCATATATTAGATTAGGATCTACGTTATATATACTAGCTGCTTGTTCTACTATATCTTTATATTTTCTTGGATACAATAAATTTATTATTAGTAAATATACTAATGGCGCTAATATTACTAAAGAAATGATAACATTTAAAGATATTTTTGTCTTACTGTTCTTTTTACTCTTTTTCAATTTGTTTTTCTCCTTATCTTTAATATTATTTAGCTTCCATCCAGCTTAAGCCTACATTTACATCAGCTTCTAGTGGTAAATTTAATTTAACTGCTGACTCCATAACTTCTTTCATTGTATTTTTTACTATTTCTACTTCACTATCTTTTGCTTCAACTAGAAGTTCGTCGTGTACTTGCATTATTATTTTAGCTTCAAGATTTAATTCTTTGAATCTCTTGTATAGATTGTTCATAGCAATTTTCATAATATCTGCTGCAGTACCTTGTATAGGCATATTCATTGCAACTCTTTCACCAAACATTCTAGTGTTGTAGTTTGCAGATTTTAGTTCTAAAACTTTTCTCTTACGACCATATTTAGTAGTTGCATATCCTGTTTCTAAGCCACTTTCTATTAGACCTTTCATATATTTTTCTACACTAGAATAATGTCTAAAGTAGTTTTCTATATATTCTTTAGCTTCCCATCTTGAAACATTTATATTTTTAGCAAGACCAAAATCGCTTATTCCGTACACTATACCAAAGTTTACAGCTTTAGCTTTTGAACGAAGGTCTTTTGTAACGTCTTCTAAAGGTACATTGAATACTTGAGAAGCAGTTATTGAGTGTATGTCATCTCCATTTGTATATGCATTTATCATTGTAGGATCACCAGACATATCCGCTAGTACTCTTAATTCTATTTGGCTATAGTCTGCATCTACTATTTTGTATCCTTCTTTTTCTGCTACAAAACATTCTCTAATTTTACCACCCAAATCCGTTCTTACAGGTATATTTTGAAGGTTTGGTTCTACACTAGAAAGTCTACCAGTAGCTGTAACTGTTTGCATAAATGTTGTATGTATTCTACCATCTGTATCTATTACATCTATTAAGCTATCTATATATGTAGATTTAAGTTTAGCTAAAGTTCTATATTCTAATACTAGAGGTACAATTTCATGTTTATCTTGTACTGTTTCTAATATTTCCTTGTCTGTAGAATAATTAGATTTAGTCTTTTTAGGGTATTCTATTTCAAGCTTCTCAAATAGTATTTTACCAAGTTGCATTGGCGAATTTACATTAAATTCTTCTCCTGCAAGCTCATATATTTTAGCAGTTAATTCTGCTATATTCTTTTCAATATATTCTCCGAATTCTTTAAGCTTTGTTTTATCTACATACATTCCATTAGCTTCAATATTTGCTCAAGTTTCTACTAAAGGCATTTCTACTTCGTTATATAGGAAGTCTAAGCCCATTTCACTTAATGTTTCTTTTAACTTAGCTTCAGTTTTTATAATTACATTTATATATGCAAAAAGTACTTCTTTTTCATTATCTGTTAATTCATCTAAAGTTTCCTCTTTAACAGGTGTGTCATCGAACATATCAAACATAGAAGTTTGTTCTACCTTCTTAGCTGCTTTTTCAAGAGAAGGGAAATTAGCATTTAATACTTCATATGTAATCTTATCTATAGATTGGTTATTGTCTGCAGTGTTAATTAGATAATACATAATCATAAGGTCATCATTAAAACCATATATATCCTTCACATTGTTTCTAAAAGCCATATTTAAGACACTTTTTATGTTGTAACCAATCTTTTCACATCTGAAGCTACAAAACTCTTCTAAAACGCCTGTAGCATTTCTATCTGTAATCTTAATAGTATATATGTTATTTGCTATACTAAATATTAATGTGTTCTTTAATTTATCTGATTCAAATTTAGAATCTAAGAATATAAATGGTAGTTTAGTATTACTAATAGGACTTAATGTATTAAGTGCCTCTTTAACATCCTCTTTAGTATTAAGGTTAATAAACTTAGTATTAGCTAACCCACTAAAGAAATCTCCATTTACATTAACTACTTCTACTCCATTAGTATATCTATCTAAAAATTTCTTAAACTCAAGTCTAGTAAATAACTTAGTCACTTCTTCTAGATTTACATCTTTAACTCTTAATACTTCATAGTCTAAATTAATAGGTACATCTGTATTAATAGTAGCTAATGTTTTAGATAAGAAAGCCATTTCTTTATTCTCTATTAAATTAGCTCTTAATTTATCTGATACATCTATATTATCTATATTGTTATATAGGTTTTCTATATTATCTGACATATTAAGAAGTGTAAGAGCAGTCTTTTCTCCTACCTTTGGTACACCAGGTATATTATCTGATTTATCTCCCATTAATGCCTTAAGCTCAATTATTTGGTACGGTTTAACACCCATAGCTTCCATTAATGTTTCAGGATTATATATAGTATACTCTGTTTTGCTACCATTCTTACCAGGCATAACTACATTGCTCATTTCAGATACTAATTGAAGACTATCTTTATCTCCTGTTAGTATATATGTAACTATATCCTTAGTGCTACTCACTTTAGCAACAGTACCTAATATATCGTCTGCTTCATATCCTTCTAATTCTAATATAGGAATGTTCATTGCTCTTAATACATCCTTTATTAGACTCATTTGTGGTCTTAGTTCATCTGGCATAGATCTACGACCAGCTTTATACGCATCATACATCTTATGTCTAAAAGTTGGTGCAGATATATCAAAAGCGACAGCTACATAGTCTGGCTTTAACATACTCTCCATCATATAGAATATGTTTAAGAAGCCGTATACTGCATTTGTATATGTTCCATCTTTTACAGATAGTAATCTAATTCCATAGAATGCTCTATTCATTATACTGTTACCATCTATAACAAGTACTTTCTCTTTGTTCTCCATTATAACCTCCGTTTGTGTTGTAATTTGTATTACTTTTTCTTAATTATTTTTAATACATTTGATGGATTGCTTTGTTCATAAGTAACAACAACTGTATCTCCAACATTAACGCCTTCATTACCCCAATATATGAATTTGCTTTTTTCATATCTTTTATCATTAATATTATATTCAATTCTAATTATATAAGGGAATGTAGCACCATCAACTGGAGTAGTTCTAAAAATTTTCTTATTAATTTTTAACCACCATAATTTATTAACTTTAATTGCTTTTCCATCTACATTATTTGTTTCTTTCATATGAATTTCTCCGTTTAATAAACAATTCGTATTACTTTTGTTTCTTATATGTCTTTTTATTTCTTGTTACCATTCATATAATCAATCATAACACCAACATACAGTCCCACGCTTAGTCCAATTGACATACAGATTGGTATGCATTTCAAAACAGCGCCTACTGCTACTCCAATAGAAATTCCTATGCTCATTCCAAGTGGCATATATTGTACTTTAAATTCTTTTTTATTCATGTTCGTCTCCAAATTACTGTTTGTATTATACTATGTTTTTGTAAAAAATAAAAGTAACAGCGCTAATTTCTGTTACTTTATTTATATCTTTTATTTTATGTTATTTTTTATTAACTGGAAATTGAATTTCTGTTAAATATTCTTCTTCAGACTCCTTATTCCAGCATCCATCAATATAACATTCTCTAGGATTATCTATTACTTCATAGTTATTATCTTCGATATATTTTAATATTATTTCATATGATTCTCTAAACTTGTCGTATGAACCTTTATGATAAATACATACGGCTGTTACAGGAGTGGTATTCATAAATTTAACTCTATCTGTTTCATTACCAAACTCTTCTACTGCTTGTGCATATCTAACTTTTATATCTTTTTCTTTGTATTCTCCATCTAGATAGCTTACATAGCAATATTCAGGAGTTATACATTTTAGTCCTGGATTTGCTTCTGCACATTCAGCTCCAGTTTCTAATACAAATTCTGTTATTTTACTTAAATCTTCTATAACACCATCACGATAATATACGATATAACTTGGTATATCTTTAATAAATATTTCATTTTTCATATTGTTTTCCTCCAATAAATAATTTATTTTAGAAAGCTCAATATTATATGTTGCAATATTATTTTCAATTTCATTCTTT